>CP031964.1:2743339-3048154 GCA_003443635.1 Flavobacteriaceae bacterium
TTCGTTAAAATTAATGATTGAGAATCAAGGCTCAAGTCAAGTAATTTTAGGGTTAGACGATCCTTATCCTTTAGGAGAAATGGAAAGTGATGCTCAATCTTCATATCCAGGAAAGATTCTTGATTTAGCAATAGATAGAAAAATTATCACTCAAGAAGAGTATGATGAAATATGGGAGTGTAATGTATTGCGTTGGCTATTTGGAGATGATGAAGCTTCTAAAAAGAGTTTAGTTAATCGAATTTTATCTTAATGCATTTTATACCTAAAAACCTAGATGATTATGTTGTGACACATTCTGAAGACGAACCAGAATTACTACAACAACTAACTAGAGAAACCTATCAAAAAATATTACAACCTCGCATGCTTAGTGGGCATTATCAAGGTCGTGTTTTAAGTATGATTTCTAAATTAATACATCCAAAAAACATCTTAGAAATTGGAACCTATACAGGTTATTCTGCATTATGCTTAGCAGAAGGTATCCAACATGATGGAGAGTTACACACCATTGATATTAATGAAGAATTAGTTGATTTTCAACGAAAATATTTTAATAAATCTGATTATGGTTCTCAAATTATTCAACATTTGGGAAATGCATTGGATATTATTCCTAACCTTGATATAACTTTCGATTTAATTTTTATTGATGCAGATAAGCCTAACTACCCTAATTATTTTAATTGTATTATAGATAAACTTAATCCAAGTGGAATTATTTTATCTGACAATGTATTATGGAGTGGAAAAGTAGTTGAAGAAATAAACCCTGATGATCTCTCTACAAAAGCTTTATTAGAATATAATAGTTTATTAAAAGAAGATACAAGGGTTGAAACAGTACTGCTACCTATACGTGATGGGTTGACAATTAGTAGAAAATACTAATTATAATTTTCGTTTTACAGAACCAGTAAAATCTTCAAGACCATCTTTTACTTTATTAACTTCTTCATTAAGTTCTTTAGTAATTTCAGTATCTATACCATGCTTTTCAGCACTTTTAGTGATTTCTTGCTTAATATCGTTAGTTGCATCTTTAAGTGTACGCATTCCTTTACCTAATCCTCTTGCAATCTCAGGGATTTTGTCTGCACCAAATACCATTACTACTATGAATAGTATAAATGTTATTTCTGCTCCGCTAATAAACAAAAAAGTTGCTTGTTGTATCACTTTGCAAATATAGTGAGTAAGTTTTATACTCATAAAAAAACCGGCTTTTTTTAAGCCGGTTTTTAATTACTTTAAGAAATTTTTTAATTTAATTTCTTACTCTATTTTTAAACTGATCAAATTGATCTTGCTTAATTTCTCTAGGCCAAGAATTGTTTGACGTATCAACATCTGCAGTTTCTTGATTAGGATCTACCTTAAAAGATACAATTTCTTTATCAGAAGCAATTGCTTTACTTACTTGGTTATCGTTAAGTCTCCATATTTGAGCAGGGTATGTTTCTGTTTTTGATGTTCCGTCTGCATATGTATATTCAACTATAATCGGCATTACCAATCCTCCTGGTTTTTGAAATGTAACATTATAAAAGTATTTAGGCTTATCTATTGCTTTACGTTGTTCAGCAGTAAAATTATCCATTAAATATTCTTTTAATGTTGCAGATTGTTTTGATGCTAAAGCACCTTTCATATTGTTTTTAAATTCATCACTTCCTTCTTCTACTAAATATACTAAAGGAGGTAAGTCACTTATATTAACATTTCTTTGTTTAGCTGCATTTTTCACAAACTCATTTGGTTCTGAAGATACGTGATATTTTTTTACATCAGATATTGAAATATCTACATAGTCTGTGGTATAAAACCACCCTCTCCAATACCAATCTAAATCTACAGCAGAAGCATCTTCCATAGTTCTGAAGAAGTCTTCAGGTGTTGGATGTTTAAATTTCCAACGGTTAGCATATTCTCTAAACGAATAATCAAATAATTCACGCCCCATTACAGTTTCGCGAAGTATATTTAATGCAGTACCTGGTTTACCATAAGCATTATTACCAAATTGATATGTATTTATTCCTTTAGTCATAATAGGTGCTATAAAATCTTGATCACCACCCATATAAGCAGTAATATTTCTAGCTGGTCCACGACGAGAAGGATATGTTTTATGTTCTTTAGACAATGCCGTTGGATTCCATTCTCCAAAATCTTGCTCTGCAACATATTGTACAAATGTATTAAGTCCTTCATCCATCCATGTCCATTGGCGTTCATCACTATTCACAATCATAGGAAAGAAATTGTGCCCTACTTCATGAATAATAACACTAATCATCCCATATTTAACTCTATCACTATATGAACCATCTTTATTAGGACGGCCATGATTCCAACAAATCATAGGATATTCCATACCTTGTTGTTTTGCATGTACAGAAATTGCTTTATGATAAGGGTAATCAAAAGTCATTCTAGAATAAGATTTAATTGTAGCCGCTACCGCTCTTGTTGACCATTCTTCCCATAAAGGATTTCCTTCTTTAGAGTAAAGAGATACAGCCATAACATCTTTATTTCCAACTTTTACAGCCATCATATCCCAAATGTATTTTCTTGAAGTTGCAAATCCAAAATCACGTACATTCTCAGCATATAATTTCCAAGTTTTAGTATCTGTACTCTTTTTCTTTTCGGCTGCTTCAGCTTCTTTTTGAGTAACTATAACTACTGGCTTATCGTATGACTTTTTTGCTTTCTCATAGCGTTTCATCATATCTTTAGAAAACACTTCAGATCTATTCGTTAATCTACCTGTACCGTCTAATTTATGATCAGCTGGCACTGTAATATTAACTTCAAAATTTCCAAATGGTAACGCAAATTCATCGCGTCCAAAAAATTGTGAATTTTGCCATCCTTCTACATCATTATATACTGCCATTCTCGGATAAAACTGTGCGATAACATAATTTCTATTATCTGTGTCGGGAAAATATTCATATCCGGAACGTCCTCTTCCATCTACGTGATCATTAATATTATACCACCATTTAATTGAGAAAGAAAACTTATCACCAGTGCTCATTGCTTTTGGCAATTCTACACGCATCAT
Organism: Flavobacteriaceae bacterium; assembly: GCA_003443635.1. Classification (NCBI taxonomy): domain Bacteria; kingdom Pseudomonadati; phylum Bacteroidota; class Flavobacteriia; order Flavobacteriales; family Flavobacteriaceae; species Flavobacteriaceae bacterium. Next base: position 2,746,419 of record CP031964.1, read on the forward strand.
TGTACCATTAATTAAATGCGGTAATGCATTTCCATTTGTATCTTTAACTTCTTGAATATTAAACCCACCATCAAAACGCTCTTTCAAAAATGTATTTGCAAATCCTCGTGGTGATACAGCTGGGCCTACTCCACTACTTTCAATTAAAGGTGTTTTAGAATCTTTAGCTCTCATATTTTGATCTAACTGTACCCATAAATATGTTAGCTGATCTGGAGAATTATTGGTATAAGTAATTGTTTCAAATCCTGAGATTTTTGCATTTACATCATCAAGAGTGATGTCCATCTTATAATCTGCTTGTTGTTGATAATATGCAGGTCCTGGAGCTCCAGATCCAGTTCTAAACATATTAGGAGTTGAAAACTCATCATACAACTGTTTAAATTTGTTATTGTTTGTATGGCCTGGGCCACGCTCTGGTTGTGTTTGATTCTGTGCAAATGCATTAACAGAAAGAAATACAACAGAAATAAATAAATACTGAAGTTTTTTCATTGCTTATATTAATTACTAAATTTAAGCACGGAAAATAATAAATTTTAACAAGTATTAAGAGTTTTAATCGAACTTTAACACGCCTTTATCATTAGTAGGTATAAGGATAAAACTCTTATTTTTAGAATAAATTTTTGTTCTAACTATGTTTTGTTGTTCTTCAAATAAATCAAACAAAACTTTATTGGTAATTTCTAAGGAATTTATTTTAGTTACATTCTCAATTTCTAAATAAAAGTAAACAATATCATCTTCGTATTCTTTTCCTAAAAATTTAAAATCTATTGATTCTCCATTCAATTTTACAATAATCTTATCTGTAATATATTTTTTAGAATAAACATCTACTTCTTTAGATTCGTTTGGAATATTTAAAGTAATATTTTCATCATAACGTTCTCTTAAAAGTTGCTCAAAATCATCAATAAACACACGCATTATAAATTGAAGAGATTTTTGTTCTTCCTTATATTCAACTTTTGTAACACTTACATAAAATTTATGTACAGATGTAGCCAGAAATAATGGCATTATTAAAATTACAATCAGTTTTATAGGCAATCGCATATTTTAAAATATTTTTTAGCAAATGTAATTATTTTGAATCTTCAAAACGTATACCAAATTAACTTAATCTTTATTTGAAGCTAGATTATTTTTATATATGATAAGTTTTTCTTGTAAAAATTTTAAAGCTTCAAAATCATTACTTCCACATCTTCTTAAAAAATCTTTATCTTCTGAACAAAAATAAAAAAAATCTGTACGATGCTTTTTATCCAGAGCATTAGTATTAAAAAATATTTCTGACAATTCTTCTTTTATTCTATTAATAAGGTTTGTGCGTCTCTCTAAATCAACATTTCTCTTTAATTTTTTTGTTCTACCAGATACTGCATTTAATATTTTATTTAAATTAAGTGCACCACCTGCTCCTAAACCATTAGTAGACACATCAGAGATCCAACCGCCTCCGTCTGCATCAAACAATTCCCTTTCTGCTAATGTTTTTTTAGGTCCTGTATAACCTGGAATACCTAAATCGTAAAAATCTAAAGGTCGTTCAGCATCTGAATTAGCTATATCGGAATTTAAATTACCCGTTAATATTTTTCCAACAAGCACTTCATTTAATTGATTAATAGCTTCATTTAAATACACATTTATTCTTTTATTTTTAAAATCTTCAAAAGAAACTATAATGGTTTTTGTTTCATATAAAATAGAAGAAACTTGAATAGTATCTAGAGCTTTAGCAGATATTGTAAACACGCCCTCTGCATTTGTAGTTGCATAAGTTTTTGAGGACTTGTTTATAACATGAATCCCTTCTAAACTACTGTTCCCAAAAACAATCCCTTTAATCTGAGTTGTTTGTGCTTTTAATATAAATGATAATAACCCAAAAAATAAAATTAAGCACTTAGTTTTTAACATTCTTTATTTTTTGAAAAGCATTGCGTTGTTTTAGAATAAAATCTAAAAAATCAAACTCTCTTTTATCGTTAAGTAATGATTTATCAAATCCATTCAACTCAACAAAATAAACAAAAGATGAAACTTCGTTTTTAGAAATACCAACAGTATTTATATAGAAATCTTCAGTGTATTTTTTATTAAGAAGGCGATTTTTTAAAGTTTCTTTATTTTGATCATTCTTAACCTCAGTATCATTATCTTTATTTTTTGATTTTAAAAATAATCCTACTAAACCTATTACATCTACTCCATTTATATACTCTCTTCCATATACTTCTGTATTTCGTACAGCATCTTTATTATCTTCTAAAAATTCAAACTCATCAAGATTTGCTAATCCAAAATATAAGGCATCATAATTAGGGTTTAGTATTTTTGCATTTGCAATATCTTCGTTAATATTACCTGAGAGCCCGAAAGGCAAGATTACAACTTCAGGTAGATCGTTAACCTGTTCTATCAATACAATTGTAACTGATTTAGATTTTAGAATTTTTTCATCTATAGTAAGTGTTATTTTTTGAAATTGTAATGCAGAAATTTCTAATATGTCGTTTAAATATACTTTAATAGTAAACTTTCCTTCATTATCAGATATACTACCACTACTAGCAGTTGTATTAAATATTGTTACGCCTTCTACGTCTAGACTATCTACTATTATTTGTCCAGAAATTTCAATACGCTCTTTATTTTGAGAAAAAGAAACTATACAAAATATAAAAAAGAGATAGGTAATGTATTTAAATTTCATAAGCATAAAGAAAGTTATTACTGATCATAATAAAATGTCAACATCATTTAATTTTTTGTTAAATCAGCTATTTATCTAAATTTACAAAAAAATAAATTTGCAAACTTATGTTTCACAAATTTTAACTAAAATTGATTTCAAAGAACAAAAGCTAATCATATTTTATTGATAAAATATTATAAATGAAAGATATTATTATTGCTAGTACATCCACCGTTCATAATAGTGAATTTTTAGAGTATCTTTTAGAAGATCTAAAAATTCATTTTAAAAACACCAATACTATTTTATTTATACCCTATGCAAGACCAAGTGGAATATCTCACGACGATTATACAAAAAAAGTTAAAATTGCATTTTCTAAAATTGGAAAAGATATTGTTGGTATTCATCAGTTCGATGACCCTGTAAAGGCAATCTCTCAAGCAAAAGGTATATTCGTTGGTGGAGGTAATACTTTTGTTTTAGTAAATCAATTATATAAAAACAATTTAATGTCCATACTCAATAAAGTAGTTACAAATGGAACACCATATCTGGGTACTAGTGCGGGAAGTAATATTTGTGGCCTTACTTTGAATACAACCAATGACATGCCTATAATTTATCCTCCAAGTTTTAAAACTCTTTCTTTAGTACCATTTAATATTAACCCACATTATTTAGATCCTGATCCAAAAAGTAAACATATGGGAGAAACTCGAGAAACTCGAATAAAAGAATTTCATAATTTTAATACTCAGCCAGTAATTGGCCTTCGAGAAGGGAGTTACTTATTAGTGAAAGGAAATAAAATTATACTAAAAGGAAAATTAACTGCAAGGATTTTTGAATTAAATAAATCGCCTTACGAATTAGAGACTAATTCTAATTTATCTTTTCTAAATTAAAATAATTCACTCTTTAAGATTTTAAATTATAAGTTATTTTTATATCTAAAAATCAAATAGTTACAATAAAATCATTTCATTTTCTGAATTGCGTTTCAAGAATTTATAAGTTTCTATTTTTGATTGAATAATGTTTATATTTCTGTAATTAATAGTCAAATTAAGATTACAGTTAAACGTTAAATTTTGTATTTTATCGTAAAAAATTACATTTAATCGATAATATATACATATATTTGCCTCAGATCAATCAACCATAATCTAAAAAACAAAATCAATATAGTACAGATGTAAAAAATAAAATATAGAAAACCCTACAATTATGAAACAGAAAATTGCGCTAATTCTAATCATAGTATTAAGTATTTGTGCCTCTAATGCACAAGTAAAAATAGGAGATAACCCCAATACAATAAACTCCTCTTCCCTATTAGAACTCCAGAGTTCAGATAAAGTTTTAGTAGTTACAAGAATTTCTAATGTAGAAATGAATGCACTCGCTCCTCTAAACGGTGCTCTTGTGTATAATACCGATGAAAATTGTTTATTTCAATTTAGCAACAATTCTTGGGTTAGTTTATGTGTAGACGTTATGTCTGGAGAAACCATTACATCTTTAATGGATAATAATGATGGTACTATAAGCTACACAAACGAATCTAACACACTTACAATAATAAATAAAGCTGTTTTAACAGATAATACAGATGGCACATTTACTTTTGATAATGGAAATGGGTCACCTATAACATTTAATGGTTCGCAAACCATTCTTACTGGAACTGGTATAACTACTATTACAGGTACTGGGACTACTATTGATCCTTATATTATTACTAGCACTGAAGTAGATGGCTCTCTTACTAATGAACTACAAACCATTTCTATTAATGGTCAAGATCTAACTTTAAGTAATGGAGGTGGAACAATAACCATCCCTACTTCAGTTGGACCTCAGGGGCCTATTGGATTAACCGGGGCTACTGGACCACAAGGACCTGCTGGGAACGATGGGGCTGATGGCGCTGACGGAGCAGTTGGACCTCAGGGACCTATCGGATTAACTGGTGCTACTGGACCGCAAGGGCCTGCTGGGAACGATGGGGCTGATGGCGCTGACGGAGCAGTTGGACCTCAGGGACCTATTGGATTAACTGGTGCTACTGGACCGCAAGGGCCTGCTGGGAACGATGGGGCTGATGGCGCTGACGGAGCAGTTGGACCTCAGGGACCTATTGGATTAACTGGTGCTACTGGACCGCAAGGGCCTGCTGGGAACGATGGGGCTGATGGCGCTGACGGAGCAGTTGGACCTCAGGGACCTATTGGATTAACTGGTGCTACTGGACCACAAGGGCCTGATGGTAACGATGGGGCTGATGGCTCTGACGGAGCAGTTGGACCTCAGGGACCTATTGGATTAACTGGTGCTACTGGACCGCAAGGGCCTGCTGGGAACGATGGGGCTGATGGCGCTGACGGAGCAGTTGGACCTCAGGGACCTATTGGATTAACTGGTGCTACTGGACCGCAAGGGCCTGCTGGGAACGATGGGGCTGATGGCGCTGACGGAGCAGTTGGACCTCAGGGACCTATTGGATTAACTGGTGCTACTGGACCGCAAGGGCCTGCTGGGAACGATGGGGCTGATGGCGCTGACGGAGCAGTTGGACCTCAGGGACCTATTGGATTAACTGGTGCTACTGGACCGCAAGGACCTGCTGGGAACGATGGGGCTGATGGCGCTGACGGAGCAGTTGGACCTCAGGGACCTATTGGATTAACTGGTGCTACTGGACCGCAAGGGCCTGCTGGGAACGATGGGGCTGATGGCGCTGACGGAGCAGTTGGACCTCAGGGACCTATCGGATTAACTGGTGCTACTGGACCGCAAGGGCCTGCTGGGAATGATGGTGCCGATGGTGCTGACGGAGCAGTTGGACCTCAGGGACCTATTGGATTAACTGGTGCTACTGGACCGCAAGGGCCTGCTGGGAACGATGGGGCTGATGGCGCTGACGGAGCAGTTGGACCTCAGGGACCTATTGGATTAACTGGTGCTACTGGACCGCAAGGGCCTGCTGGGAACGATGGGGCTGATGGCGCTGACGGAGCAGTTGGACCTCAGGGACCTATTGGATTAACTGGTGCTACTGGACCGCAAGGGCCTGCTGGGAATGATGGTGCCGATGGTGCTGACGGAGCAGTTGGACCTCAGGGACCTATTGGATTAACTGGTGCTACTGGACCACAAGGGCCTGATGGTAACGATGGGGCTGATGGTGCTGACGGAGCAGTTGGACCTCAGGGACCTATTGGATTAACCGGTGCTACTGGACCACAAGGACCTGCTGGTAACGATGGGGCTGATGGCGCTGACGGAGCAGTTGGACCTCAGGGACCTATTGGATTAACTGGTGCTACTGGACCACAAGGGCCTGCTGGGAACGATGGGGCTGATGGCGCTGACGGAGCAGTTGGACCTCAGGGACCTATTGGATTAACTGGTGCTACTGGACCGCAAGGGCCTGCTGGGAATGATGGTGCCGATGGTGCTGACGGAGCAGTTGGACCTCAGGGACCTATTGGATTAACTGGTGCTACTGGACCACAAGGGCCTGATGGTAACGATGGGGCTGATGGTGCTGACGGAGCAGTTGGACCTCAGGGACCTATTGGATTAACCGGTGCTACTGGACCACAAGGACCTGCTGGTAACGATGGGGCTGATGGCGCTGACGGAGCAGTTGGACCTCAGGGACCTATTGGATTAACTGGTGCTACTGGACCACAAGGGCCTGATGGTAACGATGGGGCTGATGGCGCTGACGGAGCAGTTGGACCTCAGGGACCACAAGGAATACAAGGACCTATTGGACCACAAGGGCCTGCTGGGAATGATGGTGTAGATGGGGTTACACCCACAATCACAACAACAGCAATACAGGTAGATCAATCTTTTTTAGCCAAAGCGAATGTAACTGGGGATTCAAATCAACCAAATCAAATTTTGACTTTAGGAAGTGTACGTACAGATACTGGATGGAGCATAACAGGAAATCAGGCAATATTTTCAGATACCGCAGATTATGTAAAAATTGATGCTATGGCATATATGCAACAAAATATAAATAATACGTTCGCAAGAATAAACCCTGAATTAGAATTATTAAAAAATGGAACTGTGGTAGCTAGAAGCGCATCAGCTTATCAACGTCATGCGGGAGGTCACGATTCAAGTAGTAATACCATCTCGTATGTAGATCACAATCCAGTTTCAGGAGATATTTATCAACTAAGAGCTCAACAAGGTTCTGCTCAAAATGATGTATTAAATATTGACTTAGGTCATTTTGATTTAATAGCTGTTAAAAAAATATCTGTAATACAAACAGTCGTAGCAAATTAATTATAAGATGAGAAAAGTAGTAATATTCTTTTTGTTTATTTCTAATATATTGATTGCACAAACTGCATTTCATAATTATGGAAATTTACAAATACATAATCAAGGAGAGGTTGGTTTTCATATAGATTTAATAAACGATGGTGTTTTTAATGAAAATTTAGGATTAGTAGGGTTTTATAATACCAATAATCAATTATCAATTTCAGGGACAGAAATTCCAAGGTTTTTTGATGTAGATATCGATGTAGATAATAATTTATTTTTAACAATAAATACAGAAGTTTCAAATTCTCTTAATTTTATTAATGGTGATGTTGTTACTCCCAGGGATAATCCCAGTATTTCACTTGACTTTTTAAATAATACATTATTTATTCTTGAAGATAATGCAAAACATGTAGATGGATATACTTCTTTCTTTGGGAGTGATCAATTTTCTTTTCCAATAGGTGATGATAATAGATTAAAGCCTTTAATAATTCCTTTTCAAAATGAAAAGTTGAAATTTAGTGCTGCATATTTTAATGAAGATCCTAATTTCCCTTCAACATTTACTAACGCTTTTGATACTTCAAATTCAGAAGTAATTATTAATGCTGTCAGCATTAATGAATTTTGGGATTTTAATGGAGTTAATGAAACTCAAGTAACTTTAACTTGGAATCAAGAAAGTCAAATAAGCACTCTTGTTGATGATTTAATAAATTTAAGAGTTGTCGGTTGGAGCTTATCAGAAAACAAATGGTTAGATCTAGGTAATGCTGAATTTACTGGAACATTAAATTCTGGAACAATTACTTCTAGTCCATATATTCCAAATGATTACGAAATTATAACTTTTGGAGCTTTAATAGGCAGCGAAGGTTTAGCCATTTATGATGGTATGTCTCCTAATGGTGATGGTATTAATGATTTTTTTGTAATTGAAGGGATAGAACTATTTGAAAACAATTTAAAAATATATGATAGACTTGGGAGACTAGTTTTTGAAGCTAAAAATTATCAAAATAACTGGGGAGGTGTTGCAAATCAAAATGTGTTTTTAAATACAAATGACGGAGTTCCTACTGGTACCTATTTTTATGTTTTAAATTTACCAACCGAGGGAAAAAACTATGCTGGACCTATATATATTCAACGTTAAAATAATTCATTTTATCATCAGGTAATAAAGTCTATTTTAATCAATTTTAAGTTTCTATTTTTAATCAAATAGTATTTACATTTCTATAATCAATGTCAAATTAAAGTTACACTTAAACGTTAAATTTTGTATTTTATCGTTTAAAAATTACATTTAATCGATAATATATACATATATTTGTTTGACATCAATCACCAATAATTAAAAAATAAAATCAATTTATAATATACATGTAAAAAAATAAAACATAGAAAACCCTACAATTATGAAACAGAAAATTGCGCTAATTCTAATCATAGTACTAAGTATTTGTGCCTCTAATGCACAAGTAAAAATAGGAGATAACCCCAATACAATAAACTCATCTTCCCTATTAGAACTCCAGAGTTCAGATAAAGTTTTAGTAGTTACAAGAATTTCTAATGCAGAAATGAATGCACTCGCTCCTCTAAACGGTGCTCTTGTGTATAATACCGATGAAAATTGTTTATTTCAATTTAGCAACAATTCTTGGGTTAGTTTATGTTCAAACATTATGTCTGGAGGAACTATTCTTACCGGAGCTGGTATAACTACTATTACAGGTACTGGAACTACTATTGATCCTTATATTATTACTAGCACTGAAGTAGATGGCTCTCTTACTAATGAATTACAAACCATTTCTATTAATGGTCAAGATCTAACTTTAAGTAATGGAGGTGGAACAATAACTATCCCTACTTCAGTTGGACCTCAGGGACCTATCGGATTAACTGGTGCTACTGGACCGCAAGGGCCTGCTGGGAATGATGGTGCCGATGGTGCTGACGGAGCAGTTGGACCTCAGGGACCTATTGGATTAACTGGTGCTACTGGACCACAAGGGCCTGATGGTAACGATGGGGCTGATGGTGCTGACGGAGCAGTTGGACCTCAGGGACCTATTGGATTAACCGGTGCTACTGGACCACAAGGACCTGCTGGGAACGATGGGGCTGATGGCGCTGACGGAGCAGTTGGACCTCAGGGACCTATTGGATTAACCGGTGCTACTGGACCGCAAGGGCCTGCTGGGAACGATGGGGCTGATGGCGCTGACGGAGCAGTTGGATCTCAGGGACCTATTGGATTAACTGGTGCTACTGGACCGCAAGGACCTGCTGGGAACGATGGTGCCGATGGTGCTGACGGAGCAGTTGGACCTCAGGGACCTATTGGATTAACTGGTGCTACTGGACCACAAGGGCCTGATGGTAACGATGGGGCTGATGGCGCTGACGGAGCAGTTGGACCTCAGGGACCTATTGGATTAACTGGTGCTACTGGACCGCAAGGACCTGCTGGGAACGATGGGGCTGATGGCGCTGACGGAGCAGTTGGACCTCAGGGACCTATTGGATTAACTGGTGCTACTGGACCGCAAGGGCCTGCTGGGAACGATGGGGCTGATGGCGCTGACGGAGCAGTTGGACCTCAGGGACCTATTGGATTAACTGGTGCTACTGGACCGCAAGGACCAGCTGGGAACGATGGGGCTGATGGCGCTGACGGAGCAGTTGGACCTCAGGGACCTATTGGATTAACTGGTGCTACTGGACCGCAAGGACCTGCTGGGAACGATGGGGCTGATGGCGCTGACGGAGCAGTTGGACCTCAGGGACCTATTGGATTAACTGGTGCTACTGGACCGCAAGGGCCTGCTGGGAACGATGGGGCTGATGGCGCTGACGGAGCAGTTGGACCTCAGGGACCTATCGGATTAACTGGTGCTACTGGACCGCAAGGGCCTGCTGGGAATGATGGTGCCGATGGTGCTGACGGAGCAGTTGGACCTCAGGGACCTATTGGATTAACTGGTGCTACTGGACCGCAAGGGCCTGCTGGGAACGATGGGGCTGATGGCGCTGACGGAGCAGTTGGACCTCAGGGACCTATTGGATTAACTGGTGCTACTGGACCGCAAGGGCCTGCTGGGAACGATGGGGCTGATGGGGCTGACGGAGCAGTTGGACCTCAGGGACCTATTGGATTAACTGGTGCTACTGGACCACAAGGGCCTGATGGGAACGATGGGGCTGATGGCTCTGACGGAGCAGTTGGACCTCAGGGACCTATTGGATTAACTGGTGCTACTGGACCGCAAGGGCCTGCTGGGAACGATGGGGCTGATGGCGCTGACGGAGCAGTTGGACCTCAGGGACCTATCGGATTAACTGGTGCTACTGGACCGCAAGGGCCTGCTGGGAATGATGGTGCCGATGGTGCTGACGGAGCAGTTGGACCTCAGGGACCTATTGGATTAACTGGTGCTACTGGACCGCAAGGGCCTGCTGGGAACGATGGGGCTGATGGCGCTGACGGAGCAGTTGGACCTCAGGGACCTATTGGATTAACTGGTGCTACTGGACCGCAAGGGCCTGCTGGGAACGATGGGGCTGATGGCGCTGACGGAGCAGTTGGACCTCAGGGACCTATTGGATTAACTGGTGCTACTGGACCGCAAGGGCCTGCTGGGAATGATGGTGCCGATGGTGCTGACGGAGCAGTTGGACCTCAGGGACCTATTGGATTAACTGGTGCTACTGGACCACAAGGGCCTGATGGTAACGATGGGGCTGATGGTGCTGACGGAGCAGTTGGACCTCAGGGACCTATTGGATTAACCGGTGCTACTGGACCACAAGGACCTGCTGGTAACGATGGGGCTGATGGCGCTGACGGAGCAGTTGGACCTCAGGGACCTATTGGATTAACTGGTGCTACTGGACCACAAGGGCCTGATGGTAACGATGGGGCTGATGGCGCTGACGGAGCAGTTGGACCTCAGGGACCACAAGGAATACAAGGTCCAGCTGGAGCAGATGGAGTAAGTCCTACTTTTACAATCACTCGAGAAACCATAGGTTATATTTTTGCTGCTGGCCTTACTCAAGGTGATGGCACAAATTTATTTAACATCAATAGTACTGTAGTTAGAAATAGTCAAGGAAGATATACTGTTACTTTTCCAACACCACATCCAAATGGAGCTAATTATGTTGTGACATTAGGACCGGAAGGTGATAGAGATTTAATTACTTCAAATCCACATGTAAATGATAATAATAAAACTGCAAATGGATTTGAAATTTCAATTGTACAAGGAAATGCTTTAGTTGATGTTAACTGGTCATTTAATGTAACAGCAACTAGAAGTGTAATTGTTGATATTGTTCAAAATTAATTGTAAAATAAAAAAGCTTCATCATAAATAAATGATGAAGCTTTTAGAGCGAGAGACCGGGTTCGAACCGGCGACATTCAGCTTGGAAGGCTGACGCTCTACCAACTGAGCTACTCTCGCAATTACTCGGCAAATATATAAAAAGTGAGGTTTAAAAAAAACAAAATATGCAAGTCTTCATTTAATTATTAATAATAAAAAATAATTCATTAATAGCTAAATACTTATGATTTATAAAGAAGTTATAATGAGCATTAAAAAACGCCTTAGTATTTAATACTAAGGCGTTATAATAATTATTGATTGACTAATTCAAATAATTATTTAGCTTCTTCTTTTTTTCTTAGCAGCTGCTTTTAATTCGTTCAATACTGCAATAGCATCTTTTGCATTAGATAACTTTGCATATTCAACTGCTGTATTTCCTTTATCACATCTTTTATTCAATTTTGCCCCGTTTTCAACTAAAAGCTTTAAAATTTCTACGCGATTGTATTTTGCTGCATAATGTAAAGGTGTCATACCATTAGACTTTTCATTAACATCAGTACCTAAGCTGATTAATTTTTTTACAGTATCAATGTCTCCTTTTGCTACAGAAAGGCAAAATGCATTTACTTTGCCTTCAACAAAGGATGCTTCTGAATTTGTCTTAGTTTCTAAAAATGTTGATGCATTTGCAGGCATTGCAGTAAATCCTAATGCGATAGCGATAATAACTAGTGATTTTCTCATGATGAAAGATTTTTAATTGTTTATTTTTTGATTATATATAAAGGACGCTAGAAAAGAATAAATGTTACATAGAAAAGTTACATATAACATATAATTAACATTTTAATAGAAAATATGTTAACAATTATTAATTTATAATAAATTTATTTCAATATAATAAACATTTCATAACATATAATTTACATTATTCTTATTTAAGTTATCAAATTCATAATCATCTCCTTTTATTTATCTTTGTGCCTTTATTTAATTCGTTTTAAATTATGAGTAAAAAAGTTATTTTAATGATACTTGACGGATGGGGAACTTCACCAAATCCAAAAGTTTCTGCCATAGATCATGCTCACACTCCTTATATAGATTCATTATATAAAAATTACTCTAACGCAGCTTTAAGAACAGATGGATTACATGTAGGATTGCCAGAAGGTCAAATGGGAAATAGCGAAGTCGGGCATATGAATTTAGGAGCTGGACGTATTGTGTATCAGGATTTAGCAAAAATTAACCTAGCCATTCAAAAGAAAACATTACATAATGAAGCTACTATAATTAATGCTTTTAAATATGCAAAAGATAATGGCAAGAATATTCATTTCTTAGGATTATTAAGTGATGGTGGCGTGCATTCTCATATTAATCATTTATTTGGATTAATAGATGCTGCTGAAAATTTTGGATTAAGTAATATTTTCGTTCATGCATTTACAGATGGTCGCGATGTAGATCCAAAATCTGGATATGGTTTTATTACTGCTTTAGAGTCTCATATAGAACATTCTAATACAAAACTTGCAAGTATTACAGGACGTTATTATGCAATGGATAGAGATAAACGTTGGGAACGTATAAAATTAGCATATGATGCATTAGTTAATGGTATAGGTAATGTATCTAAAAATGCTACTAGATCTATCGAAAATAGTTATGAAGATGATATTACAGATGAGTTTTTAAAACCTATAATAATGGTTGATAAAAACAATAACCCTATAGCTACAATTAAAAATGAAGATGTTGTAGTTTTCTTTAATTTTAGAACTGATCGTGGGAGGCAATTAACACAGGCATTATCACAAGAAGATTTTCATGAGCAAAATATGCATCAATTGGATTTACATTATGTAACAATGACAAATTATGATGATTCGTTTAAAAACATTAATGTTATTTTCAATAAAGATAACTTAACTCAAACATTAGGTGAAGTTTTAGCTCAGCATAACAAAACACAAATCAGGATTGCAGAAACCGAGAAATATCCTCATGTTACTTTTTTCTTTTCCGGAGGACAAGAAACACCATTTAAAGGTGAAAAACGTATTCTTAAAAACTCTCCCAAAGTTTCAACTTATGATTTAAAGCCAGAAATGAGTGCATACGAATTAACAGATGCTCTTATTCCAGAATTACAAAAAGAGGGTGTTGATTTTGTTTGTTTAAATTATGCAAATGGAGATATGGTTGGTCACACAGGTGTTATGAGCGCTGCTATTAAAGCTTGTGAAGTTGTAGATGAGTGTGTAAAAAAAATAATTACAACAGCTTTAGATAACAATTACACAACAATATTGATAGCAGATCATGGCAATTGTGAAACTATGATTAATCCTGATGGATCTCCACATACTGCTCATACAACGAATCCAGTTCCTGTTATTTTAATTGATAAAGATTTAAAACATATTAATGATGGTATCTTAGGTGATATTGCACCAACAATTTTAGATCTTATGGATATAAAAAAACCAAAAGAAATGACACAAAAATCTTTAGTTCAATTGTAGTTCTCTAGAAATCAACGATTCTTATCGAACAATAATTGTTGTACTTTTGTGGGCATATTTCATAGTTTATGAATTTTAGTGACAGATTTATTATAGCCATAGATTTTGATGGTACCATTGTAGAAGATGCTTACCCTAATATAGGTAAGCCAAAGATCTTTGCTTTTGAAACATTAAAAAAATTACAGAATGATGGTCATAGGCTTATCCTATGGACCTATCGTTGTGGAAAAAAACTAGAAGAAGCTGTTTTATTTTGTAAAGAAAATGGTATTGAATTTTATGCTATAAATAAAAGTTTCCCTGAAGAACAATACACAAATGATGTAAGCAGGAAAATTAATGCAGATTTATTTATAGACGATCGTAATATAGGAGGGTTTAAAGGTTGGGGAGAAATCTATCAAATGCTAACAAATACTAAATTAAATATACCACAAAAAAAGAAAGGTATTTTTTCCTTTTTAAAACGTTAAGATGATTATAGTAAAAACCAAAGAAGAAATAGAGTTAATGCGTGAAAGCGCACTAATTGTATCAAGAACTTTAGGCATTATTGCTAAAGAGGTAAAACCTGGTGTTACAACATTGCAGTTAGATAAAATGGCTGAAGAGTATATTCGTGATCAAGGTGCAGTTCCGGGTTTTCTGGGGTTATACGATTTCCCAAATACTTTATGTATGAGTCCTAACTCACAAGTAGTACATGGTATTCCAAATAATACACCTTTAGAAGAAGGAGATATTATTTCTATTGATTGTGGTGCTATTAAAAATGGTTTTTACGGGGATCATGCTTACACGTTTGCAGTTGGTGAGATTGCTTCTGAAACTAAAAAATTACTTCAAGTTACCAAAGAATCTTTATATAAAGGAATTCGTGAGTTTAAAATAGGGAATCGTGTAGGTGATGTTGGTTATGCCATACAGCAGTATACCGAAAGTTTTGGTTACGGTGTGGTTCGAGAATTAGTAGGTCACGGGCTTGGTAAGACCATGCATGAAGATCCAGAAATGCCAAACTATGGACGTCGTGGTCGTGGGAAAAAATTTGTAGAAGGGATGGTTGTTGCTATTGAGCCTATGATTAATTTAGGAACTCAACGCATTAAACAGCATCGAGATGGTTGGACAATTACTGCTCTAGATGGAAAACCGAGTGCGCATTTCGAACACGATGTTGCCATTGTAAATGGTAAACCAGAACTACTTTCAACATTTGCTTATATTTATGATGCTTTAGGTATCAAGAGTGATGAAGAGGATGAGTTTCGGCAAAAAAAGTTAACCTTTAGCAGTTAACAATATTCTGTTGAAAAAAGTTTTTAAAATAATTCTCAATATAGTTCCTAGGCCTTTATTAATTAGGTTAAGCTATATAGTGCGCCCTATTTTGGCCTTAATCTTAAAAGGAAATAAATATATAGACCCTATAGATGGTAGAGGGTTCAAGATATTTTTACCTTATGGTTATGGCAATCAACGTAATAACGTTTTATCTCCTTCTACGTTATCATTAGAACGTCACAGGTTATTATGGTTGTATTTAAAAAATGAAACGGATTTCTTTTTTGCTAAAAAGAAAGTATTGCATTTTGCGCCAGAACAAGCGTTTTATAAACGATTTAAAAAAATGAAACATCTGGAATACACAACTACAGATTTGTATTCTCCTTTAGCAGATGTAAAAGCTGATATTTGTAACCTTCCATTTAAAAACAATAGTTATGATATTATACTCTGCAATCATGTATTAGAACATATTCCTGATGATACAAAGGCTATGCAAGAATTATATCGTGTATTAAAACCTGGTGGAATAGGAATCTTTCAAATCCCTCAAGATTTATCTAGAGCAATTACTTTTGAAGACGATAGTATTACCGATAAAAAAGAGCGTGCAAAGGTCTTTGGGCAATATGATCATGTTCGTGTGTATGGCCGTGATTATTTTGATAAGTTGAGAAGTATCGGTTTTAAAGTAAAAGAAATAGATTATACCACTACATTTACAGAAGAAGAAGTTTCTAAATATTGCCTAGCAAAAGGAGAAATTATCCCTGTAGTTTCTAAATAAATTAATCTTCTGGAAAATTATTTAATGCTAACGTTTCCAATTCTTTAGATTCATTTTCAAAAATTAAAAACACTTTAAGTTCAGGATGAGTATTTAAAAACTCTGTTATTTGCTCAATTCTCATGGCCTGAAACGCTGTAGCATAAGCATCAGCTATCATACAATTATCGGCAATAACAGAAACACTTAACACATTAGTTTTACTAGGATATCCTGTTTTTGTATTTATAATATGGGCGTAACGATTTCCATTGTCATCTATTTTAAATTTTCGATACGTCCCTGAAGTCGCCATAGATCTGTTGAGATCTATAGTTTTTAAAATAGCTTGTTTTCCGTCAAAACGTGGTTGTTCAACGCCAACTTTCCATGATTGTTGTTTGTCAGTATTTCTACCCTTTACACGTAACTCTCCTCCTATTTCTACTAGATAATTTTCGATATTTTGACTATTCAAAAATTCAGCAATCATATCTACTCCATAACCTTTTGCAATAGCATTAAAATCTAGAAATGTATTTTCTAGTTTTAATATTTGATCATCTATCCGATTTACTTTATCAAACCCAACAAAAGTCATTAAGCTATCAATTTTCACACTATCTAGTTTTACAATATTATTTTCAGGGCCAAAATCCCAAGCGTTAACTACTGCTCCAATAGTAGGGTCAAAAACTCCATTTGTTTGTTCATAGATTTCTTTAGAAGTTTCGTATACTTTAATAAAATGATCGTCTACAGTAACAGGTTCATTTCTATTTAATTTAGAGATATTTGAATTTACCTGATACGTAGACATCGATTTATTGATCTCATAAAATATACTATCAAATTGTGTCTCAAAATCTGTCTTCGACTCGTATACTATAGAATAAGAAGTTCCAAAAACTGGACCTGAAATCATTTTGTTTTTTGGTACTTGTTTACAAGAAAAACATATTATTATAAAAAAATGAATTATGATTCTTTTCATAATCAATCTCTTTTAATTTAAGTTAGTTTCCAATACTTGAATACCATTATACTCTATCAAATACTCTTTATTCAAGTAAATAGGCAATTCTTCTCCATCAGGATTTCCTAAGCCAACGCCTGCATACAGTACTTTTGCATCTTTTTCTCTAGCATGTTTTTTAAAGGTTTCCATCCATACTACATCATAATTATTGGGATTATCGGGAAGCATTACTGCTTTTACAATCACAAAAAAATATTGATTGTTTTTATCAATACAGACAAATTGTGGGTGTTTTTTTAGCTTACTATTAATGGCCACAAATTCGAAGCCTCGTTGTTCGAGATCTTTACCTACATGATTCATGGCTAGATTATGTAATTCTTGTTCGGTAAGAGGTGTATTCATTATTTAAATCGTACAAACTTTGAGCTTGCAAAGGTATAGCCTGGAATATTGATTTCCGAATTTAATTCCAGTTTATGCCAAGGAGATATAGAAGGTTCTTCTAAATTTTTAAGCAAATGTACACTTTGAGCAGGTGTATTACCTTGAAATAGTAAAAAACGCCGCTCACCATTATCATTCACAATTACATCTGCGATCATAACAACGTGACCTGGTGAACCGCTAACAATCAACATATCTCCTATTTGCAACTCATCTATTGAATTTATTTTGTCTAATTCTTGAAATAACGATATTGTACCAGAATAAGTGAATATTAAATTTAAATACTTATAAAAATTAGTTTTAGAATGATTTTTATAAGCCGTTTTATGAAAACTAACTTTATTGCCATTAATCTTAGGGCGATAACCTTCAGCATATTTTTGCCAAGAACAGTAATGTCCACTTGTAAAATTAAATCCTATTTCGTCTTTTCGGTTATTATCCCATAAATACTCACTACGAATTCTAATTAGTGCATCTGCACATTGTTGTAATCCATTTTCAGGCACTGGAATATCTAACACTCCATAATGTCCTATCTGATTAAAGTATAAACTCCCATCGTAATTAATAACTTTGGCTCCATAAGGTTTTAATTTATAATCTAAAATGTACTTTTGAAAAGATATATCTTGTAATAAATCTCTTTTAAACCCTTCTGGTAAAATTACTCTATCTTTTATTGTAAGTCCTTCTTTATTTATATAAGTAGCTTTGGTAACAACTGCAATGGCCATTTGTTTTACAGGTTTAAACTGAAATATTATAGTTACAATTGTTACAAGAATTAAAAGAATAATTACAATTTTCCTCATATATTATGTAAAACGTCACTAGGTAGTAATTTTGTATATAACAAATAAAATTTGTAAGGTTATTATCTTAATAACATATAACATTTTTATATCTTTAACTACTGATAATTAATCTTTATCAACCCAAAACCATTAACATCGTCTGCTTGTAATTAACAAGTCAATGATTCAACTCTTCCGAAAGATTCGGCAAAATCTACTATCTCAAAATAAATTTTCAAGATACCTTTTTTATGCCATTGGTGAGATTATTTTGGTTGTGATTGGTATTTTAATAGCCATACAGATTAATAATTTAAATGAAAGTAGAAAAATTAGAACTGTAGAAAATGGATATTTGAAACAGCTTGTAATTGACCTCAAAGAGAATGAAATACTTTGGAAAGAAACATTGGATCGTAAACAGAAACAATTAGAAGCTTCACATGCTTTCTTAAACATGCGATTTAGTAAGAATCAAGATACGATTATGAAGATCATGCCTCATTTTTCTAATCTAGGAACTTGGGAAGACATTAATATCAACCAAGTTACTTTTAGTGAAATGGTAAGTAGTGGAAACTTAAATATCATTAGCAATGACTCTATAAAAATTAAATTACTAAGCCTAGATAAGTTATACAAAGCAATTTTAAATCGTCAAGATGTTATAGAAGCAGAATATCGAGCTCGCATCCTTGAACCTATTATGGCTATCTTAAACACTACTAATATATTACCACAAAATAATAAACAAAGTAAGATTATAAAACGTTTCTTGTCTCAAAATGAAATGTCTTTTTATGCCGATGAATTTAAAAAAGATATGATTTCTTTACTCAACGATAAAGTATTTATGAACGGAGTAATTGGAATTGATTTTAATGCTGACACTCAATTTAAAGAATTTATACAAGCCAAAGAGAAGGTAAATAATCTTATTACTTTAATTGAAAAAGAATTAGAGCAATAATATAAAGCTATGCAAAAAAAACATTTTATCATTACAACTTTCATTACCTGTTTATTTTTAAGTTCATCCATTTCTTTTGCACAAAGTGCAGAACAAAAGGCCATGAAAAAACTTTCATTTATGATTGGAGATTGGAAAGGTTCCGGAACTAGTTATCCAAAAGAAAAAAATACACCTTATAATGTCATGAGTACAGTGCAGTATGATTTGGATGGAGAATTGATTGTTTTGCGACATCGCTCTATACGCAATAACAAAACTATTTTAGCTTTGCATACTTTAATCTATTACAACAAAGAAGATGGCTTTTACTATTACAATGCGTATAGAAGAAGTGGTGCACGACCTTTTAAATGCAAACTAAACGATGAAAAATTGATTTGTGAAATCAATGGAAACTATCGGCTTACGTTTCAACAAACCAAAAAAGGAGAATTTAATGAATTTGGACAACGTTTAACTGATGGAAAATGGATCAAGAATTTTGAAGATATTTTACAACCCGCTTCAGAAGTTAAATTTTAATTTGTTATTGTGAGAGTGCAGTATGGCAATCTTTTTGAAATTGAATAAATAATAAACAGATTACTGTATCGCTTCACTCTTAGTAATAATAAAATAGTACTATTTTTTAAAATAAAAAACCCAACACATCATTCGTATTGGGCTTTATCTTTATTTAGATTCTGCATCAAGTGCAAAATAATAACTCTTGTTATATGACACTTAGCGTTTATCCACCAAAATCATCAAATCGGATATGCTCATCTGGAATACCAAAATCTTCTCCCATTTTCTGTACCGCTTGATTCATTAGTGGAGGTCCACAGAAGTATAATTCAATATCTTCTGGAGACTCATGATGATTTAAATAATTATCAATTACACAATTATGTATAAACCCAACAAATCCATCTCCCGGCGCATCAATATTCTCTTTTACTTTCCAATTATCTTCTTCCATTGGTTCAGATAATGCTAAGTAAAATTTAAAATTAGGAAACTCTCTTTCTAATTCGTTAAAGTGCTCTAAATAAAATAATTCACGTTTAGAGCGACCTCCATACCAATACGTTACTTTACGTCCAGTTTTTAAAGTTTTGAATAAGTGATATAAGTGGGAACGCATTGGTGCCATACCTGCTCCACCACCAACATAAAGCATTTCAGATTCTGATTCATTAATAAAGAACTCTCCATAAGGTCCTGAGATAATTACTTTATCTCCTGGTTTTTGGTTAAATATATATGATGATGCAATACCTGGATTTACATCCATCCATCCGTTTTTAGCACGATCAAATGGAGGTGTTGCTATACGTACATTTAGCATAATTTCGCGTCCTTCTGCCGGGAATGATGCCATAGAGTAAGCACGTTCAACAGTTTCTGTATTTTTCATTACCAATGGCCAAAGTTTAAACTTATCCCATTCTGCTTGAAATTTATCAGGAGTTTCATGTTCTTCAGGATGTGCTGTAATGTCCATATCTGAAAACTTTACTTCACATTCAGGAATTTCAATTTGAATATATCCACCTGCTTTATACCCCATATCTTCAGGGATTTCGACTACAAACTCTTTTATAAATGATGCTACGTTATAATTACGAACTACTGTAGCTTCCCATTTTTTAATACCAAATACTTCTTCAGGAATGGTAATTTCCATATCCTGTTTCACTTTTACTTGACATGATAAACGTGCTCCATGTGCCAATTCTTTACGGCTAAAATGAGGAGTCTCTGTTGGAAGTGCTTCTCCTCCTCCAGATAATACATGACATTCACATTGAATACATGTACCACCACCACCACATGCAGATGGTAAAAATATTTTATTCCCTCCTAAAGTAGATAATAGTGTTCCTCCAGATGCAACTTCTATTTCACGTTCTCCGTTAATAGTTATTTTTACTGGCCCAGAAGGCGATAATTTTTGTTTTACAAATAATAGTAATCCTATTAATATTAGGGATACCAGTAAAAATGCTGCTACCGTTGCTACTATTGTTCCTAGTGTACCTGCGGCTAAAATCATGTTATTCGGCTACTTTTATATTATTAGCTAAGTCTTTTTTGTCGTCTTTCTCTTCTTCTTCAACATCTATTATTGTTGCTGCTTTTTCTTCTTTAACTGGTGCTTCATCTCCTCCTGTTAACATTCCTCCAAAACTCATAAACCCTATTGCCATTAATCCAGTAATGATAAACGTAATTCCTAAACCTCTTAAAGGTGCTGGGACATTAGAGTATCTAATTTTTTCACGAATTGCAGCAATAGCAAGTATCGCTAAAAACCATCCAATTCCAGATCCTATACCATAAGTTGTTGCTAATCCTAAGGTTGGAATTTCACGTGATTGCATAAATAACGACCCTCCTAATATTGCACAGTTTACTGCAATTAAGGGTAAGAAAATCCCAAGTGAATTATATAATGAAGGTGAAAATTTCTCTACTACAATTTCTACTAATTGCACCATGGTTGCAATGGTAGCAATAAACATAATAAAAGATAAGAAACTTAAATCATAATCTGCATACTCAGGACCTAACCAAGTTAATGCTCCTGGTTGTAGTAAATATTGATCTAATAACCAGTTTAATGGTACAGTAATCGCTAGTACAAATATTACAGCAGCTCCTAAACCAACAGCTGTAGATACTTTTTTAGATACAGCAAGATATGAACACATCCCTAAGAATGTTGCAAATACCATATTGTCTATAAATATTGATTTAAAAAATAATTCTAAATGTTCCATATTTCAAGGTTTTGGGTTTTGGATTCTTGGCAAAAGATCTAAGATCTAATACCTATACCAAACACCTGTCTTTTTAATCTTCTATTAATGCTTTATTTTTATTACGTTGTACCCAAATAATGATTCCTACAACAATTAATGCCATTGGTGATAGTAGCATAAAACCATTATCCTCATACCCTATGGCATATAATCCTGTTTTATTGATAGGGTCTCCTAATATTTTAAATCCTAATAAAGTTCCAGAACCTAATAATTCTCTAAAGAATCCTACAATAACTAATATAATGCCATAACCTAACGCATTACCTATACCATCTAAAAATGAACGCCATGCTCCATTACCTAAAGCAAAAGCTTCAAAACGTCCCATAATGATACAGTTGGTAATAATTAAACCTACGAATACCGATAAGGTTTTACTTAGCTCATAAGCAAAAGCTTTTAATACTAAATCTACAATAATTACCAAAGCTGCAACAACTGTTAGTTGTACAATAATTCTAATTTTAGAAGGAATAATATTCCGTATTAATGAGATCACTACATTACCTACTCCTAATACAAACAATACTGAAATAGCCATCACTATAGAGGCTTCAAGTTCTGCTGTAATTGCCAAAGCCGAACAAATTCCTAATACTTGAATTGTAATTGGATTATTATCTGCTAATGGATCTAATATTAATTTGCTGTCTTTTTTTGAAAGTAAACCCATATTAATTATTTTTTAATTGTTGAAAATAAGGCACATAAAGTTTTAAATCGCCTTTAATCATTGCTGTTACACCGTCACCCGTAATAGTTGCTCCTGCAATAGCATCTACTTCATTATCTGTTTTATCTTTATTTACAGGGTCTGCATTACCTTTAGCTACTGTAATACCTTTAAAGGTTCCATTAGACAATAAATGCTCTCCAATAAAATCGTCCATAAAAAAGCGTTGTTTAATATTAGCTCCTAATCCTGGGGTTTCTCCTTTATGGTCAAAATAAGCGCCTTGCACAACCATCTCTTCATTCATTGCTACAAACCCCCAAATAGCATCCCAAAGTCCTTTACCTCTAATTGGTGCTATATAAAATGTTTTTCCATCTTTTTCTCCAATAAATAATGGTAAACGCCTGCTATATCCATCTTCTTTTGCCAAAGACTTTTCTTTTTTAACATCAATTAAATAAGCTTCGTTATCTTCAGTAGTTTTACCATTTTGTATTACCAATTGCTTAGTAATATATTTATCAAATTCTCCTGCTACTTTATCGGCAGAAATAAATGTTGCACTACTCTCATCATTCTCATTTACACCCATAGCATACAAAATGTTCTGTTGCTTTTCTAGGCGTCTATTTTCTGAAATCCTATCATTTAATGATGATGCTGTAAAAGCTAATAATGAGCCTACAACTATTACCATTCCTATGGCAAAAAATAGTGTATATGTATTTTTATCTGTTCTCTTTTCCATCGTTATGCAACTTTAGATTTTAAACGTTTCATTCTTCTCTTTACATTACCTTGTACTACGTAATGGTCAATGGTTGGAGCAAACACATTCATTAACAAAATAGCCAACATTACTCCTTCTGGGTATGCTGGATTAAATACACGAATCATGATAGAGATAAATCCTATTAAAAACCCGTAAATCCATTTTCCTTTATTGGTTTGTGATGCTGTTACTGGATCGGTAGCCATAAACACTGTACCAAAAGCAAACCCTCCAATTAATAAATGATGCCAAAATGGTGTATTCATCAATCCGTAAAACTTGCTTGTTTCTGAAATTATTCCTGCATCAGCCACTGCATTAAAAATTAATCCCATTGCTAAGGCCCCTAATACAGAAGATAACATAATTCTCCAGCTCCCTATTTTTGAAAAGATTAAAAACAGCCCTCCTAATAAAATAAGTAGTGTTGACGTTTCTCCTACTGAGCCAGGTATAATTCCATAGAACATATCTAACCAATCATGCCCTAATGCTCCTTTATTCTGTGCTAAGCTTCCTAATATTGTTTCTCCAGAAATTGCATCTAAATTTGCTCCAGCTGCAATTTCGTTCGTTCGCTCAACTGCGCCTTCTACCCATACTTTATCTCCCGACATCCAAGTTGGATATGCAAAGAATAAAAAGGCACGTATAGTTAGTGCAGGATTTAAGATATTCATTCCTGTACCTCCAAATACCTCTTTACCAATGACAACTCCAAAAATAACTGCTACAGAAAGCATCCATAATGGAATATCTATTGGTACAATAAGTGGTACTAACATTCCTGTAACTAAGTATCCCTCTTCTACTTCATGACCTTTAATCATTGCGAATACAAACTCTACAGCTAGACCAACTCCATAAGATACGATTACTAACGGTAAGATTTTCCATAAACCAACAACAAGGTTATCTATTGTCCAGAATGATGCTCCAAAAAACCCACTAGCATTTTGAATTTCTCCTAAAGCAAGGTAATGTTGGTATCCTGCATTAAACATTCCAAAAATCAAACAAGGAATCATCGCCATAATTACAATGTTCATTGTTCTTTTTAAATCATCCGCTGCTTTTATATGAGTTCCATTATGGGTTGTCTCATTTGGCATATATAAAAAAGTATGAATCGCATTAAACGCAGGGGCCATTTTAGTTCCCTTATACTTTTCTTTTAAGTTATGTAAATTACTTTTTAAACCCATTATCCTATCTCTTTAAGCATTAAGTCTAATCCTTCTCTTATAATTTTTTGATGTGGTTGTTTAGATACACATACAAATTCTGTTAAAGCAAAATCTTCTGGTCCTACTTCGTACATTCCTAAAGCTTCCATTTCATCCAAATCTTTATACATACATGCCTTTAAGATTTGCATTGGAAAAATATCTAACGGAAATACCTCTTCATAAGTACCTGTAGTTACAAAAGCACGATGTTCTCCATTAGTATTTGTATTTAAGTCGTAAGATTTTTTAGGTGATAACCAAGAAAACGTTAATGCTCTAGATATTGATATTTTATTAAACACAGGTTTATTCCATCCAAAAAACTCATAATCATCTCCTTCAGGAATTACAGTAATAACATTACTATAATAATCTAAACTTCCATCTGGTTGTATTTGCTTTCCGCTAAGTACATTTCCAGAAATAATACGATCATTCCCATCTTTTTCAACTCCCTTATCGTAAATCATCGTAGCTACCTCAGCACCTATTTTAGTTCTAAAATATCTTGGTTCTTTTACAGACGATCCAACTAATGCGATAATACGTTCAGCATTAAACTTTCCTGTAAGTAACAATTCTCCAATAATGACAAGGTCTTGTGGGTTTATAGTCCACACTACTTCTCCTTTATTTACTGGGTCGATTTTATTAATCTGTGTTCCTACATTTCCAGAAGGATGAGGTCCAGAAACTTTATGTAATGTAATGCCTGATAATTCAGATAGTGGAGAATTTCCGTCTTTACCAACAGAAACATGTACTTTACCATCTGTTAATTTTCCTAGAGCAGTAACAGCAGCTTGTAATTCTGCTTTTTTACCTTGTAGTGTATGATCGTAATCTGCTGCTAAAGGCGCACTCGCATATCCTGAAATAAATATTGCTTTTGGGGTTGCTTCTGGATTAGCAATAACGTCATAAGGGCGTTGTTTTATAAAAGCCCAACAGCCTGATGTTTGCAAATGTTGCTTTAAATCATCTACTTTTCCATCATTTAAATTAAAGATACCCGCATCTTGGTATACTTGTTCTTTATCTGCTTGAATTTTAACAGCTAAAATTTTACGTTTTTCTCCACGTGTAATTTCCATCACTTCTCCAGAAACTGGAGAAACAAATTTTATGTTTTCGTTAGATTTATCAAAAAACACAGGTTCTCCTGCTTTTACTTTTGATCCAACTTTAACAATCATTTTAGGAATAATGCTGTGGAAATCTTCAGGTCTTAAAGTATAAAAGTTGCTTAAGATAGCATTTTCAGTAGTCTTTTTCGCTACACCTTTAAGTTTAATGTCTAGACCTTTTTTAATACGAATGTCGTTTGACATATTTTTATTATTGAGATTAATTGTCCAAAAATCGGTGCAAATTTACAAATTTATAATACAGCTTTCATAATAAAAACTCATAAATTTAAACGATGCCTTAGCACATAATTTTTAGGTATAAAATTTGTTTATATTTACAATCAAAACTAAAGTATTAAATGGCATTTAACCTTAAAATTATCTTATTTTTTTTAATATGTTCACCTTTTATTTATGGGCAAATAAATGAGGTAAATCCACCTGATTTTATCAAAACAATTACTTTTAAAAGTAACACTAATGAAAGTCAACTTCCTATTCTAAAATTAGGAGAACGTTTAAACCTAGAGTTTGATGCTTTAAATGGAGATGAAGATGATTATTATTATGTAATTGAACATTTTAATTTTGATTGGACACCTTCAATTTTAATGAAACAGGAATATATAGATGGCTTTGATAATTTGCGTATTAGAGATTATGAAAATTCCTTTAACACTTATCAAATTTTTTCACATTATCAATTGCAAATACCTAACCCTCAAACACGCTTAAGAGTTACAGGAAATTATCTTATTAAGATTTTTAATAGTGATGATGAACTTATGTTTAGTAGAAAATTTATGGTGTTTGAGGAAAAAACATCTGTAGCTATAACTATAAGACGTTCCAGGGATGTTAGTTCTATCAATCAAAAACAAGTTGTAGATTTTAGAGTCAATTCTCCTATTAAAGCATTGGTTAATCCAATGCAGACGGTTAAAACTGTAGTGATCCAAAATAACAATTTAAGAAATGTAGTTAATACTTTAAAACCTAAATACACTATTGGTAATGACCTCATTTATCAACAGAATAATGCATCTAGTTTTTGGGGAGGTAACGAATATCTTTTCTTTGAGAACAAAGATATTAGAGGTGCTACTTCTGCTATCCAATATATAGATTTAAAAGATTTATATCATAATTACTTATATGACGATCAGGTTAGAGCAAATCGTCCTTACACTTTTAATCCTGATATAAATGGTAATTTTTTAATTACTGCTTTAAATACAGATAATCTCGCTCTAGAAGCCGATTATGCAGTTATTCATTTTTCTTTATTACAATCTGAATTACCAGATGGAAAGGAAATTTATGTTTATGGTAATTTTAATAATTATGGATTGGACGATTCTAATAAAATGATTTATAACAATCGTACAAAAAAGTATGAAGCAGCATTACTTTTTAAACAAGGGTTTTACAATTACAAATATGTTGTAGTAGATAAAAATGGAGATCTAGATGAAGGTGCTATAAGTGGTAACTTTGACGAAACAGAAAACAATTATAAGGTTTTGGTTTATTATAGAGCATTAGGAGAGCGTTACGATCGTATTATTGGTTTTGGAGAAGCTAATTCTGTTAATATCACTAATTAAATGAAATAAAGTTTCATTTTTTTCGTCAAAGCTAAATATATAATGATTTCATACTAATATTTTATTATATTAGACCAATGGTAGAGCAAGTTACAAGAGGGATCAAAATTTCTGTAGAGACAAGTTTTGAAGGCACATTTTATAAAAATTATAAAGTGCTATACTCTTTTGGTTATAAAGTAACAATTGAAAATCAGAGTAGTTATTCTGTACAACTAGATTCTAGGCATTGGGAAATTTATGATGCTTTAAACAATATTGAAATAGTTGATGGCGAAGGTGTTATTGGTCAGAAACCCATATTAGAGCCTCGAGAATCCCACACGTATACTTCTGGATGTTTGTTATCATCTCCTTTTGGAGCTATGGATGGATATTATAAAATGATTAGTCTTTCTTCTGGGGAACAGTTTAGAGTTATGATTCCTAGTTTTAAATTGAACGCTCCAGTGGCGCTAAACTAAACCTTTTCACAAAACTAAATTTATACAAATTCCCATTTTGTCTTATATGACATATGTTACAATTTGAATAATGGTCAAATTGATATTCACTATCATAATCAAAAGTTTCATCTTCTACTTTAAAAATAGCATCAACATCTACACCTATAGCAGAAATACGTCGGTAACGGTATTCGTTTTTAATATCTGTTCTGTGTAATTCAAACCAAGCGCCAGCACCTATACCTCCTAACCATTGTGCATTTTTACAAAGTCCTTCGACTGGTTTTGGTTCTAAATTACCTTTATAATTTGGAGAATGCTCTTTTAAAGGGTCTCTAAAATATTTTAAGTTTTCTCCTTTAATAGTTGATTTAAATTCTGAAAAACTTCCTTCTGGGGATACTTCATAAACCATTCCTTTAGTATCTGCTAAAATTGGATTAGCTACAGTACTAGGAGTAAATCTATTTGTGATCGTTAATCTTTTTTTGATCTTTTTATTAGTTGTAGAAGCAATAATTGTATCTGTTACAAATCGTGAGCAATTTGTTGCGCTTTTGAGGAAAGCACCATAGCGAATAAAATAAGCTTCTTTTAATTCTGAAATAAACGCTTTAGCCTTGCTATAATCAATTTCATCACAAACTGATGCTACTAATTTTCCTTCTCCATGTGTTAATTTAGGATTAGTTGCTAAAAAATGAAGTACTTCTTTTAGATTTCTTATTTCTCCATTAACCATTTTTATTTTTAGAGAAAAATCTAATTCATAATCGGTATCTTTAGAACGTACACGACCATTAGGCCATGTTGTAATATAACGTCCAAAATCATGATAATCATAAGCTCCAGTCTTCTTATTGATAAGTAATAAAGCTGCATGACCAGCTCTAATATACCCTTTTTTACCTAAACCTATAAATCTTAATAATGGTGAATACCACTCTGTTGCGAGCTTTACGATCGTTTCCGGGTAAGCCAACGATAAAATAATTCCAGAATTATTCATTTACAGTTACTAACGTTTTAAACGATTTAGATGTTGTTGTATTATTTTTAAGACTAAGGTAATCCATTTTTACAATACCATCTGTTTTTTCAACTTGGGTAACACTAGTAGTCTTAACGTCACCTCTATCCATAATAACACCATATTCTTTATTTTCGAGACCAGCAGTTTTATGAAACTCCAATATAGATTCTGCATTTAAATCATTATTTTCTTTATAAGCATTAAACCAAGACAAACGATCTTGTTTCATTTCATTTGAATATAATGTTGAAGATGACCATATTTTTGGTTCTATAGGTAACTTATTAAAATATTTTTGAGCGCCATCCCAAACAAGTTCAAAAAAACGAAGTTTATTATTCCAATCTGCAATAACCAATGTAAATGGCTCTACATTATCAAGATCATATTCTTCAATTGCTAGTACAATATCATCTGTAGCTAGCAAGTCTTTTACTACAACACCTCTACTAACTCTGTATGTAGATTCTTTAACATGACATATAAAACCACCATTAAGCAAACAAATTAATCTATTTTTTTCACTTAATCCAATCCAAGTTCCTCCTCCTTTTTCATCTTTAGGAAATAACATTTTCACGTTATTTATACTATAAAAATCGGGCGTAAGTGGGATTCTATCTGGTGCTTCATCTCTATTAGAGGTTAACACAAAATCATCTCCACCTTTAGGAATAATTGTTACTGTACACATACAATTTACTAGTCTAAAATACGGGCGGCAACTTACAAAAAATAACTAAGATTTTAACGCTGTTTTAGCAATACTATAAATTAAAATGTCATCAAAAAAATTGTAACTTTGCGATTCATTTTTTTACAAATCACAAACAAAAAATAATTATGGGAAAAGGCTTTTTTAATGTACCAATTGCAGTAAATGAACCTGTTAAGGGTTATGCTCCTGGGTCTCCAGAACGTGCTGCTGTATTAGAAGCATATAACGAGATGTTTAATAATACTGTTGATGTACCTTTATATATAAATGGTAAAGGCGTTAAAACTGGTAATACAAGAACAATGTCTCCACCTCATGATCACAAACATAATGTTGGACAATATCATCTTGCTGAAAAATCTCATGTTGAGGATGCTATTGCTACAGCATTAGAAGCAAGAAAAACTTGGTCTCAATTACCTTGGGAGCAACGTGCTGGTATCTTTTTAAAAGCTGCAGAATTGATTGCTGGACCTTATCGTGCAAAAATAAATGCAGCAACCATGATTGCACAATCTAAAACAGTACATCAAGCCGAAATAGATGCTGCTTGTGAGTTTATAGATTTCTTACGTTTTAACGTACAGTTCATGACTGAAATCTACAATGATCAACCAGCAAGTACTAGTGATGCTTGGAATCGCTTAGAGTACAGACCTCTTGAAGGTTTTACATATGCTGTCACTCCTTTTAACTTTACAGCTATCGCAGGAAACTTGCCATCATGTATGGCTTTAATGGGTAATGTGGTGGTTTGGAAACCTAGTGATAGCCAAGTATTTTCTGCAAAAGTTATTATGGATGTCTTTAAAGAAGCAGGTGTACCGGATGGTGTTATTAATGTAGTTTTTGGTGATCCAGTAATGATTACAGAGACTGTATTAGCAAGTCCAGATTTTTCAGGATTACACTTTACAGGCTCTACTTTTATTTTTAAAGAATTATGGAAACAAATAGGAAATAACATTCATAATTATAAAACATATCCTAGAATTGTTGGAGAAACGGGTGGTAAAGATTTTATTGTTGCACATAAATCTGCTAATGCAAAACAAGTAGCTACAGCTATTGTAAGAGGTGCTTTTGAGTTTCAGGGGCAAAAATGTAGTGCAGCCTCCAGAGCTTATATTCCAAAAAGTATGTGGAATGAGGTTAAAAATTATATTATAGAAGATGTTAATTCTTTTAAAATGGGGTCTCCTGGAGATCTAAGCAATTTTATTACTGCAGTGATCCATGAAGGATCTTTTGATAAATTAGCTAAATATTTAGATCAGGCGAAGGCAGATGAAGGTGCAGAAATTATTGTTGGTGGTGGTTATGACAAAAGCAAAGGTTACTTTATAGAACCTACAGTTATTGTAGCTGATGATCCAAAATACACAACAATGTGTGATGAGTTATTTGGTCCAGTTATTACAATTTATGTATATGAAGATGATGCTTATGCTGAAACATTGGAATTAGTAGATCAAACGAGTGAGTATGCCTTAACTGGCGCTATACTTTCGACAGATCGTTATGCTGTAGAACAAGCCACAAAAGCATTACAAAACTGTGCTGGAAACTTTTATATAAATGACAAGCCAACTGGTGCAGTTGTTGGACAACAACCGTTTGGTGGTGCCAGAGCTTCTGGAACTAATGATAAAGCTGGTAGTGCTCAAAACTTATTACGTTGGGTATCTCCACGAATGATAAAAGAAACTTTTGTGACTCCTGTAGATTACAGATATCCATTTTTAGGAGAATAAACAATATTTTTTTACAATTTTTAAAAATCCTATTATCTATAGATAATAGGATTTTTTATATATTATAGTTTCATTCTAATGAATGTAGAAACAATACAATAAAAGATGACATTTGCACCAAAAAATATAAATTATAAAAATAAGGTTAAAGATAGTTTTGATCGCCAAAAATTCATGCAATTGATAAATGCTAAATTAATAGATGTAAAACCTGGTTATTGTGAAATTCAAATTCCTTATGATATAAATTTAACCCAACAGCACGGTTTTTTTCATGCAGGTATTATTAGTACAATTGCAGACAATGCCGCTGGATATGCAAGTTTTTCTTTAATGGATGAAAACTCATCTATTTTAACTGTAGAATTTAAACTTAATTTAATAGCTCCAGGGAAAGGAGACATGTTGATTGGAAAGGCAAATGTTTTAAAAAATGGTAAAACATTAACAATATGTAGATCAGAAGTTTATATTGTTAAAAATGGGATTGAAAAATTATGCGCTGCTGCACAATCAACTCTAATAGAGCTAAAAAATAAATCAGACAATATAAAGTTGAAATAAAACCAGTTACTAACAGCTATAAGATCGATGCAAACTTTAACTACCAAAAGATTAATAATAAAGAAAGCAGAGTTAACAGATTCTGAATTCTTTTTAAAATTATTAAACAGTCCGAATTGGATTGAATTTATAGGAGATAGAGGAGTTAAAACCGTAAAAGGCGCTACCAAATATATTCAGGATAGCTTGATTAGTTCATATCATAAAAATGGTTATGGTTTATATAAGGTTTGTCTAAAAGATAATGGAACGCCAATTGGCATTTGTGGATTTGTTAAACGAGATTACTTAGAGGATGTTGATATTGGATTCGCAATGTTATCTGAATACGAAGGTAAAGGGTTTGCATATGAAGCAGCCAAAGCGACAATAGAATATGGGAATTCTCAATTAAATTTGACTACAATTTTAGCTATCACAACTCGCAAAAACAATAAATCTCGCAAACTTTTATCTAAAGTCGGGTTTTTAGAAATAGGAATAATTAAACCTGATAAAAGTTCAGTAGAATTTTTATTATTCTCAAATAAA
This sequence comes from Flavobacteriaceae bacterium, assembly GCA_003443635.1. Lineage (NCBI taxonomy): Bacteria > Pseudomonadati > Bacteroidota > Flavobacteriia > Flavobacteriales > Flavobacteriaceae > Flavobacteriaceae bacterium. The sequence goes on from CP031964.1 coordinate 2,778,845, forward strand.
AATGAAAAACCAAATGGCAATATTATGTACTTAAAACAGAATTAGAAATTATATTATTTTCAGCATTTTATTAACTTAGTACACAACTACTATCAAATAAATTGTGAAAAGATGAAAAGAATACATTTATTTGAATTTGAAGATCAAAAATGGTTTCCTTCTTTTTTGAGAAACTATGGTACAGATTTTTTACAATTTTTATCTAACAAAACAAAGTTGTACAAACCTATAGTTCCAATCATTAAAAAAGGGCTTCAAGAAAGTAATACTAATCAAATTATTGATCTTGGATCTGGCGGTGGTGGCGGATTAATTTGGTTAAACTCTGAATTAAAGATTGACCACCCAAATTTAAAAATAATCTTAACAGATTATTACCCAAATATTCCTGCATTTAAATACACAAAGAAACAAGCAGATAATTTTGAATTTATTATAAATCCTGTAGATGCTAGAGATGTGCCTATAGAGTTAAAAGGATTTCGAACACAGTTTTTATCTTTACACCATTTTACTCCTATAGACGCAAAACAAATTTTACAAAATGCTATAGATTCTAATAATTCTATTGGTATTTTTGAAGCACAAGAAAGAAGTATTACAAGCATATTAGCAATGTTATTTTCTCCATTAAGTGTAATTTTCACGACCCCTTTTATTCGTCCATTTAAAATTGGAAGAATTGTTTTTACTTATTTAATTCCTATAGTTCCCCTATTTGTATTATGGGACGGAATTGTTTCGTCGTTACGAACATATTCTGTGAAAGAAATGAATGAGTTAGTAAAAGATTTAAATGAAAGCGAAAAATTTAATTGGGATATTGGGAAAATAAAATCAGGACCAAGCGTTGTACTATATCTATTAGGAACCAAAAAAGAATTATAAATATAAGATTATATTAAAATGCATAACTAATTTTAAAAAATGAAGAGTAAACAACACCTATATATTTTTATTCTTTTAGTAAGTTTCTTTTATAATTTTACTAGTTGTGAACATAAAAATAATATTTCAAAGCTATCTCAGGAAGTTACTTATGATTCTATTTTATCTTCAAAATTACTTAATAGTGAAAGAATTAAATTAAAATATGGAAGCTATGCAATTAAAGTTCTCAATAATGACTCTAAACTAAGAATATCTAATTTATACAGTTCTCATGATGATACAAAAACGACACGAACTTTTGCTATTGTAAATTATCCAGAAACTGTAGATAGTATCTTTTTAAAAGAGCATAAAAAAATTATAGAAGGTGGATCCATCGGGCGTACTTTTAAAGATTATGGTTGGGGAATAGAAAAGAAAAGTATCTATTTTGGCGAAATCTTACCTTCAAATGACTTTACGAGTATATATAAACTCATGGGTAATATTGCTCCTTCCAAGTTAGCAATTTATGTATATGAATTCTATATTAAAAAAAATAACTTAGAATTTAAATATGTAACAATTGCAGAAATATATCACCCTGATTATCTTACTTTAAATACTTTAAAAAGCATTCATGAAGACACAAATAATTACTTAGAAATAAAACCTATAATCAACCAAATGCTAGAACAAATTCCTATTAAAATGAAATTAGAATAATAATTTCATTAAAAAATACGAGTTGCACTCATATATTCCTAATACATTTTTACATCCTTTGTAGTTAACATAAAAATTTAAAATACTGCTTTTTCCACACATCTAAACTATCGCTTAGTTATAATTTAAATTTTATTTTTTTGACAATCAATTGGTTGAGTTGAATAATATTTATATATTTGTATTATACCATTTGTATAATACTATTAGATAATACAAAAAAATGAATCAATCTGAAGCATACAAAACAAAACTTCTTTCAAGCTGGGAAGAAACTTATAAAAAAGGGCAGCTTACATTTTGGCTACTATTATCATTAAAAAATGATTCGCTATATATAAACGAAATACAAGATTTTATAAAATCTATAACTAAAGGAACTATTTCTTGTGAAGATCAGAGTATCTATCGTTCTCTAAGAAAATATTATGATCTAGAGATTGTAGATTATGAATTAAAAGAAGGCTATAAAGGACCAAATAGGAAATATTATTTTTTAACCAAAATTGGTAAAGAGTTACTACATACATTTATTCAAAGAAACATTAGTTTATTTTATGATAAAGAGGTAACAGATTTGCTAAATAACAAACCCACTGTATTATGAAAACAATGACAAATAATTTAAAATATTTTAGTGGATTAACTTTAATTTTCTCCATTATTTTCTTTTACTATTTATATTCAGATATAACTATTCAATCTTATAATAAGATCTGGATATATGCAATTTTATACGGAATGACTTTATTCATTTCCGGATTAATTTTAGGGTATAAAGATCCTGTGCGTAATAGCATATATGACCTTGGATTTCAATACCATTTAACAACATTTATTATTGTTAACTGTATTGGTTTTATAGCATCATTAATTGCAATGGGAATTAATTTAAAAACTTTATTAACTAGTATTATGCCAATTATTTTTTGGGGACTAGGGCTTTTAATACATTATTATTTTAGTTTAAAATCAATTAAAGGAATTAATAAAAAAGAAATTTTTGATTAATCTACAAAAAAATCATAAGCATCTTATTTCCAACCGTTTTTTTGTAAGGCTTTTTCAATATGCGCATAATGATGCTGACTATGCCAAGCGTAATTTGCTACATTTTGTTTTAAAGAAACAGTTACATTTCCTTCTGGATGTATAAAACTCTTATTAAAATCGTCTATTGACATCGTTTTTAGAAAATACACTAGTTTAAAATGTAACGCTCTCAAATAGTTAAGTGACATTTCTATTGGCGCTGTTTTGGCATCAATTAATTCAGCCCAAAGTTGTTCGTCATAAGCTTTTATAACTGGGGTATTTTCAGTTGACGCCCATTTAAAGCGCGTATAACTATGATGATGACTATCTGCTAAATGATGAATAACTTGCCTAATTGTCCACCCTTCTGGTCGATATGGTGTATCTAATTGCTCATCTGTTAAATTCTCAACAAGATGCTCTATATGATCAGGAAAATGTTCTAATATAGAGATCCAGTTTGCGATATGATCTTTAGTAATTTCTGAAGGTAATTCTAACTTACCAATAGGGTATTTTAACTGTTCTAATTCTGTATTTGTCATCTTTAAATATAGTAAAAAAGAAAAGCACCTCTAAAGAAGTGCTTTTATACTATTTATAAATCAATTGATTTATTTAACATTCATTAACTCTACATCAAAAATTAAAGTAGCGTTAGGTGGGATAACTCCTCCTGCACCTCTTGCTCCATAAGCTAGATCACTAGGGATTACAAAACGTGCTTTATCTCCTATTTTTAACAGACCTACACCTTCATCCCATCCTGGTATAACTTGCCCAACTCCTAAAGCAAAATCGATAGGCTCATTACGTTTATATGACGAATCGAACACAGTACCATCTAATAATTGTCCTTTATAATGTACAGAAACTGTTTTACCTTTTTCAGCTTTTACTCCATTTCCTTCCTGAATAATCTGGTAACGCAATCCGCTATCTGTTTTATTGAATCCAGCTGCAATTTTTTCTAATTCTGCTTCCTTAATTGCTTTCTCTTCTGCTAAACGTTTTTCACGAGACCCTTCAAATGTTCTAAAAGATTCTACAGCGTTAAATGCTTCAGCTTCAGAACCGACTCTAACGATCTCTAAAGTAGTAATTTCATCTCCCTGTGCAATTGTATTAACGATATCTTGTCCTTCTTGTACTTTTCCAAAAACTGTATGATTATTATCTAACCAAGGTGTTTCTACATGAGTAATAAAAAACTGACTTCCATTTGTTCCCGGCCCTGAATTTGCCATAGACAATACACCTGGTCCATCATGCTTTAACTCTGAATGAAACTCATCATCAAATTGATAACCTGGATTTCCAGTTCCTGTTCCTTGAGGGCATCCGCCCTGAATCATGAAATCTGAAATGACACGATGAAATTTTAATCCATCGTAATATGGTTGTCCTTGAGGTTTTACTGAGTTTTCTAAATTTCCTTCAGCTAAAGCTACAAAGTTACCTACTGTTCCTGGTGTTTTCTGAAATTCTAAAGCAACAAGAATTGCCCCTTTAGTTGTATTAAATTTTGCGTATAAACCGTCTTGCATCTTTTTAATTTTTAAGAATGTGCAAAGATACTTAGGATTTACGAATTAGGATTTAAGATTTTAGAATTTTTAGGGATTTACATCTTTAAAAGTAAAATTAATTTGCTACCTCACTAATAAACTTTATACGATATAAACGAAGTTCCTCATCATCGTAATCTCCATCAAATTCTTCGATTGCTGCATCTATTTCATCAGTTTCAGATTCCATGAAATAATCATGAATCTCTTCTTGTTGATCTTCATCTAAAACCTCATCTATCCAATAATTGATATTAAGTTTAGTTCCAGAAAATACAATTACTTCCATTTCTTTTATAAAATCCACCATCTCCATTCCTTTGGCAGATGCTATATCGTCTAGAGGTAATTTCCTATCTATATTTTGAATAATATATAATTTTAAAGCAGAATTACTTCCAGTAGATTTTACAATCATATCTTCTGGTCTAACAATATCATTTTCTTCTACATATTTAGCAATAAGTGCAACAAAATCTTTACCATATTTTTTTGCTTTGCCCTCACCCACACCATGTACATTTGCTAATTCTTCTAAAGAAATTGGATATTTAAGTGCCATATCCTCTAAAGAGGGGTCCTGAAAAATCACAAATGGAGGAACACCTAATTTTTTAGCATTCTGTTTACGTAAATCTTTAAGCATTCGCATTAAAGCTTCATCTGCTACACCTCCACTTCCTTTAGAGTTCGTAATAATACTATCATCATTAGTATCATCAAAAATATGATCTTCGGTCATCATAAATGATACTGGATTATTAATAAAATCTTTACCTGTATCTGTCCCTTTTAATACTCCATAGGTTTCAATATCTTTTCGCAACAATCCAGCTACTAAAACCTGACGAATTAATGCCATCCAAAATTTATCTTCTTTAGCTTTACCAACACCAAAAAACACTTGTTCATCTGTACGGTGAGATTTTATTAAAGCATTTTCCTTACCTATAATAACATTTACTAGGTCTTTACTTTTATAGGTTTCATTTGTTTTGGACACTACATCTAATAAGGTAACTACTTCATTTTTAGCTTCAACTTGTTTTTTTGGATTACGTACATTATCATCTAAATCACCACCTTCTCCTGTTTCATTATCAAACTCTTCTCCAAAATAATGAAGTATAAATTTTCTTCTAGAAATAGAAGTTTCAGCAAAAGCTACAATTTCCTGTAATAAAGCATGTCCTATTTCCTGTTCTGCAACAGGTTTTCCAGACATGAATTTTTCGAGTTTCTCTATATCTTTATAAGCATAATATGCTAAACAATGCCCTTCTCCTCCATCACGTCCAGCACGTCCAGTTTCTTGATAATAACTTTCAATACTTTTCGGGATATCATGATGAATTACAAAACGAACATCGGGCTTATCTATACCCATACCAAACGCTATTGTGGCCACCACTACATCTACATCTTCCATTAAAAACATGTCTTGATGTCGTGCTCTTGTTTTTGCATCTAACCCTGCATGGTATGGTACAGCTTTAAGTCCATTAACCTGTAATACTTGTGCTAATTCTTCAACACGCTTACGGCTTAAACAATATACAATACCCGATTTTCCTTCATTTTGTTTTATAAAACGAATAATATCTGCATCTACATTTTTTGTTTTTGGACGTATCTCATAAAATAAATTAGGACGATTAAACGATGCTTTAAAGGTCTTAGCATCTGAAATTCCTAAGTTTTTAAGTATATCTTCTTGTACTTTAGGTGTAGCGGTAGCTGTAAGTCCTATAATAGGAATATTATCACCTATCCGCTTAATTATATGTCTTAAATTTCTGTATTCTGGCCTAAAGTCATGTCCCCATTCACTTATACAATGAGCTTCGTCTATAGCCAAGAATGAAATGGTTTCACCTCTTAAAAATTCAACATTTTCTTCTTTCGTCAGTGATTCTGGAGCTACATAAAGTAATTTAGTGATTCCATTAGAAATATCAGATTTCACCTGTTTTACTTCTGTTTTATTTAAAGAAGAATTTAATACATGTGCAACACCATCTTCATTTGAGACTCCTCGAATAGCATCCACTTGATTTTTCATTAAAGCAATTAAAGGAGATACTACTATTGCCGTACCTTCTTTCATTAAAGCTGGTAACTGATAACAAAGAGATTTTCCTCCACCAGTTGGCATTATTACAAACGTATTATTTCCAGAGACTATATTTTCTATAACCTCTTCTTGTAATCCCTTAAAATTACTAAAGCCAAAATATTTTTTTAGAGCTTGTTGTAATTTATCTTTTTCCATATTCATTAACTCTCCCAATTAGTACATTATAAGTTTAAATTTCTCTTATTAGGAGTAAATTCTAATCTATTTAGAAAGTTCTCCTAATTTTTTTTCGTTTTTTTGTATTAATTTTTTAATAACATTAGCGCAATCTGTCTGAGAGACCTATAAAGATACTAATTTCTTTAATTAATTAACCCTAAAATAATAAATTTTGAATACAAAAAAATCTATTCTAGATATTGCTAAAGAAACCATAGAAATGGAGTGCGATGCTATTGCAAATTTATCTAAATTATTAGATGATAACTTTACTGAAGCAATACAATTAATTTTAAATTCTAAAGGGCGTGTTATCATTACTGGAATTGGAAAAAGTGCAATCATTGCCAGTAAAATAGTAGCTACTTTAAATTCTACTGGTACACCTTCAGTATTCATGCATGCTGCAGATGCTATCCACGGTGATCTCGGGTTAATTTTAAAAGATGATGTTGTAATTTGTATTTCTAAAAGTGGAAATACTCCTGAAATAAAAGTTTTAGTTCCTCTTATTAAAAATGGTCCTAATAAAATGATTGCCATTACAGGTAATACAGATTCCTTTTTAGGAAAAAATGCAGATTATGTATTAAACACTTATGTTGAAAAAGAAGCATGCCCTAATAATCTAGCGCCAACAACTAGTACAACCGCACAATTAGTTATTGGAGACGCTATTGCTGTATCTTTATTAAAACTAAGAGGTTTTTCTAGTAAAGATTTTGCTAAATATCATCCAGGCGGAGCATTAGGCAAAAAGCTATATTTAAGAGTTAACGATTTATCGTCTGCAAATCAAAAACCATCAGTAGCTCCAAACACAAGTATTAAAGATGTAATTGTTGAAATCTCCAATAAAATGTTAGGGGTTACTGCTGTTGTAGAAAACAACAACATTATTGGTATTATAACTGATGGTGATTTGAGGCGAATGTTAAGTAATACTGATGATGATTTTATGACTCTTACTGCTAAAGATATTATGAGCTCGAATCCTAAACGTATCAATAGTGATGCTATGGCAGTTGATGCTATGGAACTTATGGAGGCAAACGGAATCTCACAATTACTTGTTGAAAATGAAATTGGCGCATATGAAGGTATTGTACACATACATGATCTTATAAAAGAAGGTATTATATAATGGCTAAAAAAAAGAATATTAATGAGATGTCTTTTTTAGATCATCTCGAAGATTTACGATGGCATTTAATTAGAATCACATTAGCTGTAATAAGTGGAGGCACTATTGCTTTTATATTTAGCAGGCGTGTATTTAATGATATCATTTTTGCCCCTAAAGGAATGGATTTTATTACCTACAGATTACTTTGTCAATCAGCTAATTTTATTGGAATAGAAGAAACTACTTTTTGTGCAGAAGAATTACCTATAATTATACAGAATAGAACTATGGCTGGGCAATTTTCTGCAGATATTTGGACATCTATTACTGTAGGTTTTATTATTGCTTTTCCATATATATTATATCAATTGTGGAAATTTATTAGTCCAGCTTTGCATGATAATGAAAGAAAGCATTCTAGAGGATTCATTATAATTTCATCGTTTTTATTCTTTATTGGTGTTCTTTTTGGATACTATATTATTACACCATTGTCAATAAATTTCTTAGCAAATTATAATATTTCTAATCAGATCGATAATCAAATAGACTTAAGTTCATTTATAGCTATAGTAAAATCTTCTGCATTAGCTTCAGGAATTATTTTTGAACTACCAATAGTTATTTATTTTTTAACTAAAATAGGATTAGTAACTCCACAAATTTTAAAAAAATATAGAAAATATGCTCTTGTTATTGTATTAATACTTTCTGCTATTATTACACCTCCGGATCTGGCAAGTCAGATTATTGTAGCCATTCCTATTTTAATATTATATCAAGTAAGTATTTATATTTCTAAAATTGTAATTAGAAATCAAGAACGTAAAACAACATAATCATGTCAGACATAGTAACAGAATTTAATGACTATCGCCAAAAAATGAATGATAAAATCCTTGGTGATAATAACAAAATAATAAAGCGAATTTTTAATTTAGATACCAATGCCTATCAAGCAGGTGCTTTAGACGTAAAAACCAAAGAGCTTCTTGGTTTAGTTGCATCAACAGTATTGCGTTGTGATGATTGTATTCGTTATCATATGGAAACTTGCTATAAAGAAGGTATTTCTAAAGAAGAGGTTGTAGAATCTTTAGGGATCGCAACTTTAGTTGGTGGTACAATTGTTATTCCGCATTTACGTCGTGCATACGAATTTTGGGATGCTTTAGAAACAAAAAATCAGGGTTAATAAATATATAAATTGAATGTGTTTTAATAGTAATCTATATGATTTTACTATTTTTAGCGTTGATTTGAAGAACATATGGTTTTAAGAGCTGATAATTTAATGAAGTCCTATAGTGGGCGAAAAGTTGTAAAAGGTATTTCTGTTGAAGTAAATCAAGGAGAGATTGTTGGACTTCTTGGTCCTAACGGTGCTGGAAAAACAACATCTTTTTATATGATTGTTGGCTTAATAAAACCAAATGGAGGTAGTATTCATTTAGATAATACAGAAATTACAAAATACCCAATGTACAAACGTGCTCAAAACGGTATTGGATATCTTGCTCAAGAAGCTTCTGTATTTAGAAAGTTAAGTATTGAGGATAACATTTTAAGTGTTTTACAAATGACTAAGCTTTCTAAAAAACAGCAGCATGAAAAAATGGAGTCTCTTATTGATGAATTTAGTTTAGGCCATATCCGAAAAAATAGAGGTGATTTATTATCTGGTGGTGAGCGACGTCGTACCGAAATTGCACGAGCTTTAGCTACTGATCCAAGTTTTATTTTGTTAGATGAGCCTTTTGCAGGAGTAGATCCTGTTGCTGTTGAAGATATACAACGTATTATTGCACAACTCACTAAGAAAAATATTGGAATTTTAATTACAGATCATAATGTACAAGAAACACTTGCCATTACAGATAGAACTTACTTAATGTTTGAAGGAAGTATTCTTAAGGCTGGAAAACCTGAAGAGCTAGCTGCAGACGAAATGGTGCGTAAAGTGTACTTGGGCCAAAACTTTGAACTCCGCAAAAAGAAATTAGAGTTTTAATTAATTTTCTTCATTTTTAGCATTCTTAGCTGCTTCTTTTATTAGTTTTTTCTGATACCTTCCTTGTACAATATCTGTTATTACTAAAATTGTAATCACAAAATAAAAAGTTGTTTTGCTCATTGGTACAATTTCATTACCAAAAATCTTTAGATGTGCTAAATGACCACCTTCTGTTACTAACATAATACCTACAATAAATAAGATAAAAAGCCCCAGAACTTCGTACATCCTATTTTTTGCTAAAAATGCAGAAATTTTGTCCGCCAACAAAAGCATTAATAATCCACTAGCAACTATGGCAACAGCCATAATAATAAATGCTGTAGTTGAATTTTCTATATCACTAGTTAATCCAATTGCAGCCAAAATGGAATCAAAAGAAAACACTAAATTCATTAAAACAATACTTGCAACAACTGCATTTGAAGACTTGCTTCGCTTTGTATTTCCTTCAACATCATGACTTAAATCATGAGTAGAGATCATATGCCATATTTCTTTAATAGCCGTATAAATAATAAAAGCGCCTCCAGCTAATACAATTAAGCTATGTCCGTTAAAAGCAAACTTGAAAACATTTTCTATTTCTCCAGTTAAAAAAGAAAATGGGTCTTGAAAAAAATCAATAATTGATACCAAAACAAACAATAAGACTATTCTTAAAATTATAGCAATTAATATCCCTACTTTCCTAACTCTTTTTTGATCATTTTTCGGTGCCTTTTTTGATTCTAAAGAGATATATAAAAGGTTATCGAAACCAAGAACTGCTTGCAACATTACAAGCATTAATAATGTAAAAATAATCTCTGCCATAGTTCGTATTATTTATTCAATAAAGAAATGATTATATATAATAAAATAATTAAAGGTATTGCTGCAAATTGAAATATTGCTAACAAGATAATCGATAATAAAATCAGCATGTATCTTGATATATTATCTTTAAATGCCCATGTTTTAAATTTTAGAGCAATGAGTTTAATTTTTGCATTTAATAAATAGCAACTTAATAAAGTCAATCCAATTAAAACCCATTGATTGTTTATGATTAAAGCAATAGTATGATTGTTTTGAAATTCTAAAATTAAAGGCAATGATAAAATTAATATCGTATTTGCTGGAGTTGGCAAACCTATAAATGAATCCGTTTGATTTTCATCTATATTAAATTTTGCAAGCCTGTAGGCAGAAGCCAATGTAATCAGTAAACCTATTAATGGTAAAAGTTTTACTTTAAAACCAATCCAATGCATTGTTTCTGTCCATTGGTTAGAGTCTTCAATTAAACTAAAATCATTAATAGTTAAACTTAATAAATGAAACATTACAAGTCCAGGAACTAAACCACTAGTTATCATATCTGCTAATGAATCTAACTGCAGCCCTAATTCACTTTGTACTTTTAATTTTCGAGCTAATAAACCATCAAAAAAATCAAAAAATATCCCTAAAAACACAAATAATGCTGTTGCTATCATATTTCCATTTACAGCAAATAAAACAGCTATGCTTCCACAAAATAAATTTAATAACGTTATAAAGTTTGGAATGTGCTTAATCAAGCTTTTTGATATTAGTTTAAGTAAAAATAATAACATTTTTTGTCTATGGCAAAGAAAGGACAATATCTATTAATTTTTAGAGTTTAATAGGTTAAAAAAATATCTCATCTTTGTGAAAATATTTGCTTTTGAAGAAACCTTTACTTCTATTTTTACTGCTTAGTGCTTCATCTATTTTCGCACAATCTAGAAAATATTCTAATGAATTTTTGAATATTGGAGTTGATGCTGCAGCTCTAGGAACAAGTAATGCAGTAGTAGCTAGAACAGGAGATGTGAATTCTGGATACTGGAATCCTGCTGGTTTAGTTAACTTAGAAGATAACCAAGTTGCCCTATTACATTCTAGTTATTTTGCTAACATTGCTAATTACAATTATGCTGCATTTGCTAAACCTTTAGATGATAGAAGCGCTATTGCAATTTCTGTTATTAGGTTTGCTGTTGATGACATTTTAGATACCACACAATTAATAGATGATCAAGGTCAAATTAATTTTGATAGGATTAACCTATTTTCTGCTGCCGATTATGCTGTTACCTTTTCTTATGCAAGAAAACTTCCTCTTTTAGGGTTTAACTATGGAGTTAATGCTAAAGTTATACGTCGTATTATTGGAGATTTTGCATCATCTTGGGGGTTTGGTTTAGATGCAGGAATTCAATTTAAAACTAAAAACGATTGGCAATTTGGAATTACTGCACGAGATATAACTACTTCTTTTAATGCCTGGACTTTTGATGATGATAGATTAGCTGACATACAGAATGCTGTTGAAGGTCAAAATCAAGAAATCCCTGAATCTACAGAAATTACAATTCCTAGATTACAAATAGGTATTGCAAAACAATTTGAATTTAATCGTGATTATACACTTCATACTGAAGTTGATTTAAATATTAGGTTTGAAGAAAATAATGATATTATTTCTTCATCTATTGCTAGTATTAATCCAGCTATTGGTTTCGAATTTGGGTATACAGATCTTGTTTTTTTACGTGCAGGTTTAGGAAATTTTCAAAATGAGCTTGAAATAGATAATACAGAACGATTAACATTTCAACCCAATTTTGGAGTAGGCTTTCATTATAGAGGTATTTATATAGACTATGCTTTTACAGACATTGGTGACCAAAGTGCTGCTTTATACTCGAACGTATTTTCAGTAAAACTAGATTTTAGTATTTTTAGATAATTAACATATGAAAACAAAGTTACTAGTACTATTATTTTTTATCACTCTTAATATAACTGCTCAAGCTAGACAATTATCTCAACAAGCAGAAATTAGTGTTCTTACCATTGGTCCTGGTAACGGGTTTGTAGATTCTTTTGGGCATAGCGGATTTAGGGTAAAAGATCGTAATATAGATATTGTATTTGATTATGGTCGTTATGACTTTGATGCGCCTAACTTTATTTTAAAATTTGCTAGAGGTAAGTTAAATTATAAATTAGGACTTGGTTATTTTTCAGATTTTTATAATTCTTATGTGCGTCAAAATCGCACGATTCAATCTCAGGTTTTAAATTTAACTCAATCTCAAAAACAGCAATTATTTAATTTTTTAGTTGAAAATGAAAAACCTGAAAATCGCTATTATCTTTACGATTTTTTTTATGACAACTGTGCTTCTATTATAAGAGATGTAATTACTGAAGAAGTTGACAATCCTATAGTTTTTAATATTCCTAATGATTTTAAACAACAAACATTTAGAGAATTAATTCGTAGTCATCTTAACCAAAATTCATGGGGGAGTCTTGGTATTGATATTGCATTAGGTTCTGTAATAGATAAAACTGCAACTCTTGAAGAACATATGTTTTTACCTAATTATATTCATGTTTTTTTTGAGAATGCAACTTATAAGAATTCTGGAGAACCACTTGTAAGAACAAATACTGTTTTATTTAAATCGATTGACAAACCTACAGAAAGTACTTTTATTACTAGTCCATTGATGATATTCGGAATTCTAAGTTTGATTATTTTATGGATTACCTACAGAGATCATAAAACACAAAAACGAACCAGAATTCTAGATGTTATTTTATTTATCACTACAGGTCTTATAGGTATTTTTATATTATTACTCTGGTTTGCTACAGACCATACCGCTACAGCACAAAATTATAATTTACTATGGGCATTTGCTTTAAATATATTTATCCTTAAACAAGTATGGAGTAAACACCCTAAAAATTGGTTTATTAAATATTTAAAATTTTTAGTAATTGCATTTTCCTTATTAGTGTTACATTGGATTATTGGTATACAAGCATTTGCTATTGGGTTAATCCCATTTTTAATCGCTTTGTTTATAAGATATATTTACCTTATTAAACATTTTTCTATAAACAATAATTAACTTTAATAGTGATAATAATATTTATTGACCTCTATAATGAATTACGGTACTTAGCGTTTTTACTATAATATTAAGATCTAAAAAGAAGCTTCGATGCTTAATATAGTATAAATCATATTGTAGTTTTGTTAAACTATCTTCTACAGTTGATCCATAATTTGTATTCACTTGAGCCCATCCAGATAATCCTGGTTTTATACTATGCCTAGTTTCATAAAATGGAATAATTTGAGATAATTCCTTTACAAAAAATGGTCTTTCCGGTCTTGGACCAATAATACTCATATCACCAAGTAGTACATTTACAAATTGTGGAATTTCATCTAATCTAGATTTTCTTAAAAAACGACCAAAAGAAGTTACACGCGAATCATTTTTATCTGCCCATTTGGCCCCAGAAGATTCTGCATTAGGAATCATCGTTCTATATTTATAAACTGTAAATGGTTCTCCATCTTTACCTATTCGAACTTGAGTATATATAAGTGCACCTTTGTTTCCAATTAAATTTCCTATAAAAATAAAAGGAAGAAGAATTATTCCTAAAACAATTCCGATTAAAGAAACTATAATATCCATAAATCTATGGTATATCATATATAATTTATTTTGATTACTCCTACTAAACGGGAAGTATCTATAAAAATCTTTGCCTACAAATTGTACAGGCACTCGCTTGGTTATTTCTTCAAATACTTGAGTATATTCTCTAATTTTAAAACCTTTTTCGAGTAAAGTAGTTAATTCATTATAGATTTCTGGAGTAATATTCTCCGAATTGTAAATTGCTACTACTATTTCATTTATATTCTCTTTTTGTATAGCTTCAACTAGCTTTCCAGGCCAATATTCCTTAATTCCGTTAAACCTAATCGCATATTGATGTGGCGGTTCACTATTTACAAAGCCTACAATTTTATAATTAGGATCCGATTCGTTTATCGTTTTTATAATTGCATCAATATTAGATATTTCTCCAATAACTACAACTCTTTTATAAAATCGAGGTGATACAATAAACGTAACATATAAAAATCTCCATATAAAAATTGAAGCGATTATTGTTAAGTAAAAATAAAATATTTCTATTCGCTTTTCAGGCAATGAAGGTGTTAATATAGGGGTTAAAAAATAAAATAGAGTGGTAACTGATATTGTAAGTGTGATGGTTTTAAAAGCAGAATCTAATTTACTAGATTTCTGTAAATCATATAATTCAAAAATAGTCCCAAAAACAGTTATATATAGTATTAGAATAAATGTCCAAGTCCAATTTTCAATTGAAATAGAAAAATAGTTAAACGAAAATGTATAACAGATAAACTGTAATCCTCCTAAACTAAAAAGGATGTCGAAAAGGCGTAAGAGTATTTTACGTTCAGAAATTTCGAAATGGATTCCTTTTGTAGAAGACATTAATTAGGGAATTGTCATGTGTAAATATAACAAGTAAATCTGAGTAATTCCTACCTTTTTATTTTAATAACTCATTCCACAACAACTTAGCTTTATTCCAATCAAATTGCTCAACTCTTGCTCTTGCTTTTTTTGTTATATTTTTAGTAACCCTTTTATTATTCTTTAACTTTAAAATTGCATTCGCCATCTCTGTAACATTATTCTTATTTACTAATATTCCATTGATTTCATTTGAAATTAAATACGGAATTCCGCCAACATTTGTTGTTACTACAGGTAACCCTAGTGCCATAGCTTCAATTACACTAACAGGCATATTATCGAAGTTTGTTGTATTTATAAACACATTATATTGTTTAGATTTCTCAATCCACTCCTTTTTAGTTAAACCTCCTGTAAACTCAACATCGACATCAAGTTTTCTAGCTAAATTTATAGTTTTTGTAAGTGAGCCATCATTATCAGGGCCTATCATGCATAAACTTACTTTTTCTCCTAATACTTTTAAACGCTCTACAACTTTTATTGCTAATATCGGATTATAAATATCTGAAAACGAGCGCACCCAGAGTAATTTAATAGGTTGAATTTCTCTCTCTATAAATTTATAATTATCAATCTCAATTGTATTTGGAATAGATTTTACATTAACATATCCTTTTTTTTCAAATATCGATTTTGTGTATAATGAAGGAGCTACGTTAATATGTGCATTTTTAAAAATTAAATCAGAAAGTTTTCTATTATTCTTTAAACGATTAGGTAAATTACCTCCATGTAGTATTGGAATATATTTAAGGTTTAGTTTTTTACATAATAAACTACATAATACTGCGTAATAAAAATTTTGTGTGCTATAAGTATCAATTAACACATAATCTACAATTTTACGATGTTTAAAGATTGTAAATAACATATCCAGTAATCTTAGTATTTTGTTAGATTTATTAGATACTGTGGTAATTATATAATCATCCTTCTCTAAAAGTTCACTTAAAACTTCTATAGTTGTAATGGTTTTTCCTTTACTTACTAATTTGTTTCCTATGTAAAGGAGATTTTTTTTCATAATATATATTTAATAAGCATAATCCATAAATAAATGCTGGAGCTGCTATACGCATTGATGAATGATTTATTGTAAGGAACCAAAAAAAATAAAAAGAATAAAAATAAATATTTTGCTTCTTTTTAAACCTGAATATTAACGGAGTAAATAATAAAATACTAAATGCTATAACTCCAAATATACCATGCTCTCCTATAATTCTACTCATTTCGTTATGAGTAGCTGCTTCAATACCTTCTCTTTGTAATCTTAGCTCTTTAAGCTTTCCTACACCTACTCCCAAAATAGGGTTTTCAAAAAACTCATTTAACTCATAAGTAAATAATTCTGCTCTACCTGTAGATGCGTCTTCTTTAATTCTACCCGTAGCATCTTGATTATTATAACGTTTATCTATTAACCCTAAAGTATTAACAGAGCTCATAAACCAAGTCAAAATAATTGCACCGCCTAGAAATATTACATAACCAATAGTTTTAATTTTAAATTTTTTAGAGCTATTTATATAAAACATAATCACTAAAGCTAAAATCATCACTATAGACACAATAACACCACCTCTGCTAAAGGTAACAATTGCTCGATAGCCCATTGCTATTACTAGAATGATATTTAATATTTTATAAAATAAGGTTTTGGATTGTATGAAAAATTTACCTGCTAATAGAAAAACACCTAACCCTAAAACAGTTGCGACTTGATTAGGACCAAATCCTCCTGAAGCTGCAAAATTAGATCCTGTTCCAGATAATATACTTTTAATACTTGGTGAGTATAAAAATAAATATGTTGTCATCGCTATAATTGGTAATAACATAGCTTGAACTATTTTTTGTAAGTCTCTAGGAGTTACTTTTTTTCCGTAACAATATAATGCCGAAATACCTAAACAAAATGGTCCACTTAAATTAAATGTGATTGCAGTTCTAACATTAGTTCCATAATCTAAAGTAGATAACGCAACAAAAACACCAGGTACTAGTAATAGTAAATAAATAATATATGGATATGCTTTTTTATTTACTTGACCTCCTAAAACAACACCAATTATCAAAAATAAAATTACAGTATATTTTGAAATTTCATATAAAAAATTACCCCCTGTCATTCTTAAAAGCACCTCAGATCCAGCTATATAAGCACAAGCCATTAATACATATATATGTTTCTTTTTCGGTTTAGAATTAAAAATGTTCATTATTCCTAATACTAAAATTGCCAAGAAATATATTTTAGATAATGAATCAACCAAATAAATACCTAAACCTATACATATATGTATACCTATAAGTACTAAGTAATTATATGATTTAAAAATATTCATTGTTTATAGTTAGCTATTAATAGATTTATTATCGATTCACTACTAAACTCATTTATGATTTTATGATATAAGTTCTTTCCTAATTTTTCTCGTTCTGAAAAATTATCAATTAGCCTCAATATTGCTATTGATAAATCATTAGTGTTTTCTGAATCGATTAAGATTCCTTCAAGTGAATTACTTATAACTTTATCACACTCTCCCACCTTAGTTGAAATTACCGGTAACTCCCCTAATCCATATTCTAAAAGTGTTAATGGTAATCCTTCAGAATTCGATGACAAAACTCCTATTTGGCCTTGAGATAGTATATGAGGTATATCGAATTTACTTCCATATAAGTATACATGTTTTTCTAGATGTAATTCTTTTATTATAGTTTTAATCTTTTTTGAATATATATCATTAAAATCTTTTCCTACACAATGTAATGTCCAATCTGGTCGTTTCTTAATTACTTTATTAAATGCTTTAATTAAGGTTGAATGATCTTTTTGAGGCCTTAAGTTTGCTAAATGTATAATGCGTTTTTCAGAAGCGCCTAATAATGTCGTTTCTTTTTTGTCATTTCCTTTAACTACAAAGTTTGATAGATAAGATACTTTTGGAGCTTTTAAACGTTTTCTCGCCCATACTTCTAATTTGGAGTTAACACTAAAAATATGAGAAAAATACTTTGAACAAAATTTTAAGACATATGTTTTTCTTTGTTCTAAAAACTCACTATTACCATAATGATCATGCCATATTAGTTTTACATTCTTATTCATTATTTTTATTATAGTTGCCAAAAAAAATGATGTGGAATGCGCATGAATTATTTCAATAGATTCTTTTTTTATAAACTTATTAAACTGTAAAATAGCTTTAATATCTATAGTAGTTTTCTTATTTAAGAAAAGATAATTTACACTTTTATTAATATCACGTTTTAATAAACCTTCTTCTCTAGTAACACATAAATAGGATGCTTCAACATCAGAAAACATTGATAATTCATTAGCTATATTTACTGCCATACGTTCAGTCCCCCCAGCTTGTAAAGAATCTATTAGTTGTAATACTCGCATTATTTTTTTAGTAAAACTTTTATTTCGTCCTCAAAAACATCTAATGTGTACCTTTGTGACCATTTAGAAGCATTAAAAGATATTTGTTTTAAATCACTTTTAGAAATTACTTCGTCAATTTTCTCAACTGCTAAATTTAAATCAGGTTCTATAAAAACTCCTCTATTTTCATTATCTAACATATAAGGTACACAAGAGATTTTAGTTGCAATTGGAATTACTCCAAAAAACATAGCCTCCGCAATAGCTTTTGGCCAGCCTTCAGATCTTGAAGGCAAAATTAAAAAATGAGCTTTTTTTAAAGTTTCCTTAATTGTATCTTTCTCTTGGTTCCCATATAATGTAATGTATTTATTTAAATTATTATTAATAATATAGTCATGTAATTCTGTTTTTAAAACTCCGTCTCCAAATAAATTTAAACGTACTTTTTTTCCTTGTTTAACTAACTCTTCTATTATTTTGATGGCTAGCAATGGTCGTTTTCCTTCTACTAAACTTCCAACAAAAACAAATTGTAACGTATTAGTATAATCTCTTTCTATTAATTTTTCAATTTCAGTTTTAGTGAATGTTGCAGTAAAAAATGATTTTATATTTCTCGTTTGATTTTTCCAATCTCCATAAACCAATACTTGCATATTTTTTGTTAAGACAGTATTTCTCAACAACCATTTTTGCAACCTATAACTTTTTGGTTGCTTTGCTCTTGGATCCCAATTTCCTGCATATTTTGCTGTTTTGATTTTTTTTGGAAATAATATCTGTACAAAACAACCTATAAGTCCTATATTTCCGGGGCAGCGTAAATGAATATGCTCTGCTTGCTTACACGCTTTAAAAATAGTAAATGCAATTATTGGCAATTGAAACATAGACCTAAAAACATGCTTTATAGAAGTAAATTGAATCGAAGGTATTTTATTTAATTTAATATCTTTATGCTTATAATTCATTTCTATTGCTGATGGCTTTCCCATTATTTCTGGAGCTACAATAGTAATAGTATCTACATATTTAAACCACAAATTCATTTCTCGCACATAAGGTGCATAAGCAGCATATGTGCTTCCGTTAAACTTGTGTTTTACATGTGATATGATTAAGAAATTCATCGTTCTATTTTTGGTGCATTTAACAGTATAGACCACCAACCTATTGTTCTCCCTAAACTCTCTGTTAATGCTGCTAATTTAGACTTAGAGGTTATTACATTCGTATAACGAATTGCTGTTAATAAAAATGCTGTTGCATTCCATTTTAATCGTGCTTTTAAAGTTGGCTTAGGATATCTCATACGCCATATATACCATCCGTTTCTCAATACCATTTTTCCATATTTATATTGATTTGGCCTTCCTAACGTACTATGATGATGTGCTAATTGAGCGTTAGTATTAATATAAATAGCCCCTTTTTCTGCTACTCGTAATGAAAAATCTGCATCTTCATATAATCCATAACCCTCAAAATATGTTGAAAATGATAAAGTTTTAAATATCTCTTTTTTAAAAGATGACACACCTCCCATTAATTGTTCTACTTTATATATTTTGCCTGTGGGTGGTAAAAAACTTATAGATCTTCCATGAGAAAATGTTGGTAAAAACCCTGGCGCTTTATCTGGTAATAAGCCAAACTTTCGTCTTAACTGAAAACGTGATGGTTCACTACGCATCCAATTGTCATAATAAAAATGGGTTTTCTTCCTATCTATTGAAGCTATTTTCCATTCTACTTCATTTGTAATATATCCTCCAACAGCTAAAGCATCATTATGTGTATTATAGGTTTCTAACAATGTTTTAAAGTACATGGGAGTTAATACAACATCATCATCCAAAAAACAAATAATCTCTGAGAGTTCTGTTACTAAATTGATTCCATAATTTCTTTGTTTAGTTAATCCTCTATTAATTTCATTTACTTTAAAATACCTTAAGTTTTTAAATTGATTTTTTATCAACACTTGCTCAGTTTCATCATTTATTGAACCATCAATAATTAGGATCTCATTAGGATATAGTGTTTGTTTACATACCGATTGCAACAACTCCAACAATGATTTCGGTCGCATATAAGTACATATAATAAGTGCAAACGTTTTAGTCATTTTGTTTTAATATATCATGAACCTTAATAAAGTAAGCGTGTCTTACTAAATAATTTTCCCAAAGCTGTCTATTATTATTTTGAATTGTATTAAAGGTTTCTTCTGTATTTGAGTTATGAAATTCTAAAATTTGAGATTCTATAGACTTTTCTTTTGTTTCTTCTAAAATTACACAATGTTGAGACCATTTTATAATGTTGGACAATGGCAATTTGCAATCTGTATTTAATAAAATAGGAATACGACCTACTGCTAATGTTTCGTATAATCTAATTGAAAAGTTACCTACTCCTCTCATACAAAATGTATATGCATTGTTAAATACGTTGTCATAAAATTCTTTTGTTGTTTTATATTTATCAGTTTCTGTTAATATTCCGGCTCTATAATTCTCTCTTAAAATAAAATTAGTATTTAAGTTTTTATTTAAATTAAGTTTTTTTAAATAATATGCTCGTTTTATACTCGATGGATAAAATGATTGTGAATCAGCTACTAACTTATTAGTTTTTCTTTTTATTTGATATTTAAGATGGTTTAATAATTCTTTAAAATATTTAAGTATTCCAGATTGTGCGTGCCCTACAAATCCTATATCTGGCTTTTCTTCTTTTTGTTTTGTAGAAAACCTTTGTGATAATTGAGTTTTATACGGGTCATTTATAAATGATGGCATTATAAAAGTCGAATCGTTTAATTTACTTTTATAGCCTCCTAATCTAAATGTATAACTATTTTTAATGTAATTAGTAAACCCATAATCTCCTGCAGAATATATCCAGATGGGTTTATTGTATTTTTTTGCTAATTCTTGAAGTGTTAAAAAATCTGTTTTAAATTTCAAAAATGCTACATAATCTATAGGGAATACAATAAAATCACACTCAGAAACAACATTTACTATTTTATAATATTCAAATAATATTTCATTTTTCAAATAATATAAATCAAACAACAGCGGAAACACTTTTTTACGATGTTCTTCGGTTAAAAAACTAGTATTTGTATATAATTTAAGCATTTTGCTGTTGTTTTAAAATTGTACTCCAATACATACTTTTATTCCATCTTTTTTTAGCGTACTTGATATATTTGAATGGATTTTTAATAGATTGAGAACTATAATTTTTAATAAACAGTAGCAGCTTATACCCTTTTAATTGTTGTTCTGTAAAGTAAGTCATATTTAACAACATTATAGTTGGCGATGGTTTTGGTTGTATAGCATCGCTATCCCAAAGTTGTTTCACTTTTGTTCTATAACCTCCTATTGGAGCTTTTAAATGTGTAATTTTGATATCAGAAAAATAAACAACATCTTGACCTAAATAACGTAATTGCATACCAAATTCTGTGTCTTCTCCATAATTAAATTCATATCTAGTATTGAATGCAACTGATGTTAATAAGTTAGATTTTAAAATTGTATTTCCAGCTCCAAAAATTGTGGTTTGTGCACTTTTTAAATAAACTTGTCTTTCAGAAGGCTGTAAATAAACAGTAGTTGCAACATTTACACCATACTGTTCTATTCCTTTAAACAACTTTTCGATTAAATCTGCATCAAATCTATTATCATCATCTCCTAACAAAACCCATTCACTTTCTACTTTTGTTAGTGCTAAATTCCTTGCATTACAAACTCCAGCTTGATGTGTAAATTGGTGCTTAATTATAAATGGCCATGTTTCAGTAGTTAAATAATCTAATTCAGTAACAGAATCTTTATTTGAATTTTGTTCAACTATAATAACATTTTTAGGCAATATTGTTTGTACAGATAAATCTTTTAATACATCATATAAATATTTTTTTCTTCCTATGGTTGGTATAATAACATCTACATTCTTATTATTTACTACTTTACGTGAAGTTTGTATAACTATATTTTCTAACTTAAAATTAGTATTTCTTTGGAAATAAAATAATGATTTTAAAAATGACCAAATGCTACTTATTTTCTTCTCATATATGACAAAACACAAACTTAAAATACATCCCCAAACCCACTTGTAATGTTGCTTCACAAATTTAAATAACTCATATGTAGTTGCTTGTTTAATTTCTGTTTTAACAACTTTATAATTTTTAAGCAATTTAGGTTCTGAATAACAAAATAGACCTTCTATCATAGCCCTTTTTCCTAATGAATTTAGGAAATAATCAAAGTTATCTTTACTATTCAATTCTCCTTTAAGATTACGCAATACATCCGTATAGATACCGCCAACTAAACTACTTGTTTGCCAAGTAGGATAAGTTACTTCTTTTTTTATTTTTAAATAATACGAGCGCTCTATAAAACCTATTTGTTTAGGTAAATATTCTAACATACTTGGATTATATGAGGCCAATATTCGTTTATGATGAAATATAATTGGTAGTATTTCTATATCTAGTTCTTGTTCATAAATTGAATCACACCAAACTATTAAAGTATCAGGATAAATATTTGCTATTTGTAAAAGTATTTTTGTCACAGATTGTCCAATTTGCATATTTGCAATTGACTGTTTCTTGGCATCCAAAACTTTTAAAACTTTATTATTTTGATGTACGACTAAAATCATACGTTACTTGTTAATCATTTTAAAAGGTTTATCTCCAACGATAGCTGCATATTTAGAAAAACTACTGTGATACATTGGTTCTATTTTTAAAAAGTAAACGATCTCACTATTTGCTATCATAAAAAAATCTATCATTGTTTTTAAATGCCCTTCTATGGTAGAGTTTCCTTTATAATTATCCATATGAAATGGATTTCCTTCCACTAAATGTACTGCTTCTTTTTCTTCTATGTAATCTAGAAAACGTACACTATCTGAAAATCCATAACATTTATATACTGTTGTTTTCACAATACTTTTTACTTCTGTTTGTAATTGAGTTAATAGTTTTTGTTTTTGTTCTTCAGAAATTGTTTTTGTTGAAGAATCTACAAAATCTCCCATTAAACTTGTAAAACGGGTATGGAAAGCTATATATTTTTCTTGTTCAATGTTATTCAATTTATCGTTGAGTTGGCTTGTTTTCTTAAATAATTCATTAAAATTAATTCTCCATTTATTCTCTAAAGCTTTTGCATCTGCTAATGGGTGAAATGAATTTAAATAGTCAATATTTGCATAAACAATAAATGTATCTGCTTTCGATTTTTTAATAAGTTCTAAAGGTTTTACATTAAAATTATTAACTACATAAATTAGTTTTGTTTTAGTTGGATGCCATTTTATATCTTTTTTCTTTATTAACCAATTTACTGTATTAGGTTCTAAAAAGATATTTAAGTTAAATGGATTATCAAAATGAATATAAAACTCGTAGTTTAATAGCTTTGAAATTTCATAAAAAGAAATCATTCCTTTTAATCTATCGACCAATCCTCCATGAGGAAAAAGGCCATCGAAACAAATTATAATTCGCTTTTTATTAGTATTTGTTTTAAAACTTAAATGTCTAGAATAGTGTAAAAAAAACATAATCTTTTTTACAGTTTTACTAAGCTTTTTTTTAAGCGTTTTTATAAACATAAAAATTAATACTCCTTAATTATTGAATTATAGTATTGTATGTTTTGATCTGCAATAGTCTCAATATTAAAAGTAGCTTCTACTTTTTGTCTAGCTGCCTTACCTATCTCTAAACACAGTTTTTCATCCCTTAAAAGTTTTAAAATACATTCAGCATATTCATCTACATGAGATGGATGGATTAAATATCCATTCTTACCATCATCAATTAATTCTTGCGCCCAACCTATACTTGTGTTTATAACAGGCTTTTGTAATGCCATAGACTCTATAGTAACCATTCCTAAGGTTTCTGCAAAAGAAGGAAAAGTGCATACATGTGCATTTTTAATATACTCTTTTACTTCTGAGTACGGGATTTTGCCTAAATAATCACATTGTTCTTTAGCTTTTTCTGAGAATATTTTTTCCATTAATACATAAGTAGACGCATTTCCTGTTTTAATATCTGGTGCATCTCCTCCTATTAAAATTAATTTAGTTTTTGGATTTTTTTTGACTACTTTATTAAATATTTGTGCCAACTCTATAACTCCTTTTTTTCTAATTATAGTTCCTATATATAGTATTGTATTTCTATTAAAATCATCTGGAGTTTCATTTATAAAGTGCTTTAATTGTAAACCGTAGTGTATAGTTCTTATCTTATTTTTATTAAGCCCGAATATTTTTTGAGTTTCTATTCCTGCATAAGTAGTTGGAGTAATATAAGCCACAGCTCCTTTTAGAGCTCTTTTTTCAAATATAAAATTCTTAAACTTCTGCTGACGTTCATCTAATTTACAGAAATAAGCATCACTACCATGAAAACGAATAACTAATGGTATTGTAAATTGCATAAATGCAGTAATCCCTGTCCAATCTGGTGCTTCTAATATATCTATATTTCTTTCTTTTACTATAACATTTATATAGTTTTGGATATGTTTACGATAACGGTACCAAGTAAAATATTTGTATGATTTATTTTGTATTAAGTGAACCTCTACATTTTCATCTATAAATATTTCACTTGTTTCTTGATGGTATACAAAAACTGTAACATCTACTCCTCTTTTCGCTAAAGTAATTGCCAAATTTTTTATACTTGTAGCTATACCTGCGGCATGCTTTACTTTTGAATGTGGATATTCTGATGTTATAAAACCAACCCTCATATTAAACCATTTTATTTAGTCAATAAGCTATCAATTACTTCCCATATTGTTTCAGATGCTTTTGCTGGTGCATCTCCTGCTACTATTTTAAACCATTTTGAGCCTTCTACTACGTTGGATGTTTTCTTCTTTAAAGTGTTATCTACGATACTCTCTAAATCCTTTTTATCGGTACAGAAAATTACAGCTTCCTGACTTGGCATAGATCTAAAGTGTACATATTTATAATTCTGTCCTATATCTCTAATGCCTTTTTTAAGTTGTGGTTGTTCATAATTATAATAAACACAAGGTTTATTATGCACTACAAAATCAAATACTGTAGAGGAACACACATTGGTCACAAATTCACTGTGTTCACAAATGTTATATAACATTTTAAAATCTTCTTTTGCAGGTAAAACCTGATTCCATTGTCCTCCTATTTGCTTCCAAATTGGATCTATAACTTTAATAATATCATTATTTGATTCTATTACAGCATCATACCTCGATGTAAAATCTACAGGGCATTTTCTGTATATAATACCTAAATTTTCGCCTTCCTCATTGAGGTTTCTTACTACGTTTGCTAAGTCTTCTAAATAGTATTGATCTAATGGTGAAGTAGTTTCATCATCTCCTGAATAGCAGATATATTTTTTGTCTTCGTCTAAATTATGTTCTTTAAAAAATTCTGATTTAGATTGTAATAAATTAGTATTATAATGAGGTTCAAACTGTGGAGTTCCAGTAACAAAAACTTGTGATTCTTTTATAAAAGGGTAATATTTTAATACCTCACTCTTCATTAAATCACTCCATACAAAATAATAATCTGTTTCTACTACTTGCATAGCTTTAGGAACATTATCCCAAGAATATACAAAAGCTACTGTTAGAATACCTAAGTCTTTAGCTGCTAACAAAGCGCTTATAGATTGTGTAGCTCTTTGTGTCGTACAAAACACTATATCTGGTTTATGAATTTCTAATTGCGCTTTACAATATTTGTATTTTGAAGTAGAACGTTCTAAAGCATTAATTTTTTTACGAAGGTATATAACTCCTTTTTCTGAAGAATATAATCCTATTAATATCTTTGTATATATACTTTTAAAAATATTTTTTAAGCCTTTATAATTAAATGGAAATTTATATGTGGTATATACGAAATCGTTAAACTTATCTCTAGACACATTTAATTCTGCACGCTTCCTGGCTCTAGTATAGATCGGTAATAATTTATGAGTTGTGTGATTCTCTATTTTTACTTCGTTAAAGCCTAAATCATCTTTTAATGAAAAAATGGTATTATTCCAATACTGAATATCAAACCCCATTCTCTCTCCTATGTTTTTAAAATCTGTGAATGCAAAATTTCTTAAGCCAACACCGTCAGGAAAAAAAACAAATATTTTTTTCTTCATTCTAAATTTTAATAAATTATCTATCCTTTTTGGTTTTTTAATTTATCACGCTGTACTTGTTCTATTGGTAAAACATCTGAAGATTTAAACGATAAAGCTTTATATACTGCAGTTAAATCTCTAGATAATTTACGCAAGCCCATTGGTTCTAAAGATGCTGCATGATCAGTACCTTTCCAAGTACGGTCTATTGTATAATGTCTTTCTACAATATTTGCTCCTAAAGTATAGGCAGCTACATCTACAGCTATACCTAAATGATGTCCAGAAAAACCTATATGCTTTACATCATCTTCATATTTATCAATTAATAAATTAATATCTAAAAGACATACATCATCAAAAGGTACTGGATAGCCCGATGTGCAATTATAAAGTACTAAGTCCTTATTTCTTTTATGTTTTTTAAATAATTGCACCAAATTATCTATTTCGGTTTTGGTGGTCATTCCAGTGGAAATATGGAGTTCTCCTTTATAATTTTTGCATAACCATTCTAACATTCTTGTATTATTGTTACATGCCGATGGTATTTTAATAAACTCTGGCTCTAAAGATGTAATTTCTTTAGCTGATGTTACATCCCAAACCGATGTAGCATATGTAATTCCTATCTCTTCACAATAACCTTTTAGTTCTTTATGCTGTTCTAAATTAAATTCCAAAAATTCTCTATGCGCTCCATATGTATTTCCATATGAGTTTATAGGGTTTGGGTGTGGTTGATTATATTGTTCTTCTGTTAAGAGTTCTTTATTATGTCGTTTTTGAAATTTAACAGCATCAACGTTACAAAATATTTTAGCTACTTTAATTAATTCTTTAGCTATTGTTATTTCTCCTTTATGATTACAGCCTATTTCGGCAATGATGTAGGGTTTTTTATATGTATTCATAAAATCTAAAATCGTTTATTATAATTACTGATAAATTGACATGCTTCTCGAATAGCTCCAGCGCCAGAATTTTTTGATAATACTACATCTGCATTTTGTTTTACAATACTTGTTGCATTATTTGGTGCAAACGACCATCCTACACTACATATGTTAGTTAAGTCATTAACATCATCTCCAACATAAGCAACACTAGCTACTGATAAACTATTTTTTTCTGAAATATAATTTAATAATGTGTATTTATCTTTTACACCCAGATATACATTTTGAATGTTGAGTTTTTTCATACGTTTTGCAACTAACTCTGATTGTTCTGAGGTCATTACAATTACTTCAATATTAAACTGCCTTAAAATTTCAAGCCCCATGCCATCTCGCATATCAAACGTTTTAGACAACTCTCCTTCTTTACTATAAGTCACAGTACCATCAGTAAATACACCATCTACATCTAATACTAAGTGTGTGATTTTTTTTGTTTCTTTTAATCGTTTTTGACGCTCAATTAAAAGATTTTCAACAATAATCCAGTCATTTTCAGAATCTATCTCATATAAAGATTCTTCTGGCATTTTTACAATAGCAATTTTACTTCCTAATCGATTTCCTGTACGCTTTAAAGATGCTTTGGTACTTGTATAAACAGCCCCATTTTCTATTAATAAACCATCAAAATTTTGACGCCTTGGTCTTTCTAATAAATTATAGTTTATTGGAGTACCATTTTCATTCCATAAAAAACGATGTGTTTTAACAACAGTTAGTACTGAATCGTAATCTTCTTTTAATTTTTCCAAGCAAGCATTGATATGTTCGCGTTTGGTAAATGGTGATGTTGCTTGTAATAAGCAAAAGACATCAAAATTATAATCTATTTTTTTACAAAATTCTAATATCGCCATTTCTGTTGAAGCACTATCTGAAGCACTTTCTGCACTTCTCAATAACGCTTTAACTTTTGAGGTCCAATGATATTCTTTTCCTATAAAATCAATAATAGTTTGATCATCTGTATAAACGTAAATCTCATCTAAATTAGAAAAAATAGCTTCTCCTAAAACCCAAGTATATAATGGTCTACCAACCATTTTACGTTTATTTTTATTAAGCACACCTTTAGAGCCTTTTCGCAATGGAATAAATCCTACTGTTTTCATTCTAATTATTTAATTCATATCATTTATGCTAAAATACATTTTTTATCGACGAAATACCAAATAATAGGATAAAATGCAACAAATCTCATTTTATAATTCAGACAAAACTGTATATAGGTGTTTTATTTCTTCTTTTATAGGTGTTTGATGATTCCCGACAAATAAGCCGTTTTCATCTAAATATTTTGCGTTCTTCATTTCTCCAAAAATTTCGTAATCAAAATATTTCAAAACTTCATTTTTCGTAAAATCCCCAGTAACTATAGGTCTACAATCTATATTATTTTGTGTTAATTTTTCAACAACATCTTTACGTTTTAACTTAGATTCAGGTTTTATTATCAAACTAAAACCAAACCAACTACTATGATCTATATTTGTCTGTGTATAGAAATCTTTATGATTTTTAAATAGAGTTTGAAACTGTATTGCATTTTTTCGTCTGTGCTTTAAAAAGTTTGGCAATTTCTTTAATTGTTGTTCACCTATTGCTCCACACATTTCTACAGGCCTTAGATTGTAGCCTGGTAAAACAAATCTAAAGGATTCTGTAAACCAATCATCAGATTTATTTATCACTTTATTTTCCTTTGGCAAATGTCTTGTCCAACCGTGTGCTCTTAAGCTAATTAGCACATGGTACAACTCTTCATCATCTGTAACAATTAAACCACCTTCCATTGTTGCCATATGGTGAGAGAAAAATGTAGAAAATGTCCCCATTACTCCAAAAGTTCCTGTTTGCTTTTCTTTATATTCTGCACCCATAGATTCACAATTATCTTCCAATAATAGAATATTACGCGTTCCAATAATATTTTGTATTGTATCAAAATCGTTAGGGTTTCCTAACAGATTAACTGCAAATATCATTTTGGTATCTTTGGTAACAGCTTTTTCAAGTTGCTCTAAATCAAAATTTAAAGTTTGTAAATCAATATCTACAAATTTTAATTTTAATCCGTATTGATATAGAGGGTAATATGTAGTAGACCAAGATACTGCTGGCACAATAACTTCATCTCCTTTTTTTAATTTTGGTTTTTTTGTGTAAAATAATGCTGCTATTGCCAGTAGGTTCGCTGAAGAACCCGAATTTACCATCACACAATGTTTAGAATCTACAAATGATGCAAACTCCGTTTCAAATTGTTTAACGTGTTTACCCATTGTATACATATCACTAGCTATAACTGCTTTAATAGCTTCTATCTCTTTATCATCCCAAGTAGATGTTGCTAGCGGATACTTTATCATTCAATTACTTCTTTATAGTATTCATAAGTTTTTTTCAAACCTTCTTGTAATGTTGTTTTTGCTTTCCAACCAAAAATAGTTAATCTAGTATCATCTATTAATTTTTGCGTCATACCAACTGGTTTACTTATATCATGTTTAAATGTACCTGTATAACCAATAACATTTGCTATTTCTTTATAATAGTCATTTATTGTGTAGTCATGACCTAATCCTACATTTATGTTTTGTGGCATTTTATGAAAATGTTCTATTGCATAAAAAATAAAATCCGCAAAATCTTCTGCATACATAAATTCACGCCTTGCTTCTCCTGTTCCCCAAATAGTCACACTTTTTTCCGACTTAGTTTTAGCTTCATCAATTTTCCTGATTACTGCTGGTACCATATGTGAATGTTCAAATGAAAATTTATCATATTTGCCATACAAATTACATGGTATTACTGTTTTATATTGGTAATAATTATTTTCTTTATTAATATACTCACATAATCTTGTCGATATAATTTTAGCAAGCGCATACCCTTCATTTGTTGGTTCTAGTTCGCCCTTCAAAATAAGATTCTCATTTAATGGATTAGTAGCTTCTCGAGGATACATACAAGAACTAGATAAATTTATAAAATATTTTATTTTATTTTCTTTTGCAGCTAAAATCAAATTTCTACCCATATCCAAATTTTTAACTAAAAAATTTACTGGGTTAGCTATATTATCTTGAATACCTCCCACTAATCCTGCTGCATGAATAATATAATCTGGGTGATGTAGTTTAATATATTTATTTACTTCCTTATAGTTCTCTAAATCTAATTGATTTCGAGATGGTGCTACTATATTATATTGTTTTGAATTGGCATTGAATTCGAGAATATTCTTCCCAACCATGCCACTCCCTCCTGTTAGTAAAATCTTCATTTTATATAACATTCGATTTATATTTCACAACATAATCCAGGTCATGCTTCATCATCATTTTCACTAATCTTTCAAATGATGTTTTATTTGGGTTCCAACCTAAATTCTTTTTTGCTTTAGATGGATCGCCTAAAAGTGTGTCAACTTCTGCTAACCTATAATAGTTAGAGTCAATTTCTATTAATACTTTTCCTGTTTTGCTACAAACTCCACATTCATTCTCATTTTCTCCTTCCCATTTCAATATTATATTTGCTTCAGCAAATGCTAGCTCACAAAAATATCTTACTGTATGTTGTATTCCTGTACTTATAACATAATCTTCAGGAACGTCTTGCTGTAACATTAACCACATACATTCAACAAAATCTTTGGCATACCCCCAATCCCTCTTAGCATTTAAGTTTCCTAAATATAATTTATCTTGAATACCGTGTACAATCCTAGCTGCTGCCAAGGTAATTTTACGTGTTACAAATGTTTCTCCTCTACGTTCAGATTCATGATTAAATAAAATACCATTTACAGCAAATATGTTATAGGATTCTCTATAATTTTTGGTAATCCAATAGGCATATAATTTTGCTACTCCATATGGAGATCGTGGATAAAAAGGAGTTGTTTCTGTTTGCGGAGTTTCTTGAACTTTACCATATAATTCTGAAGTTGACGCTTGATAAATTTTAGTTTTCTTTTCTAAACCACAAATTCTAATTGCTTCCAAAAGTCGTAATGTTCCCATACCATCAGTTTCTGCTGTATACTCTGGCATATCAAAAGATACTTTTACATGAGATTGTGCTGCTAAATTATAAATTTCGTCCGGCTGAATTTGCTGTACCAATCTAATAAGATTTGTAGCATCTGTCATATCTCCGTAATGTAACTTAATACTCTGCTTTTGATGCAAATCTTTTAAAAGTGTGTCTATATATAAATGCTCAATACGCTCTGTATTAAATGTAGAGCTTCGTCTTATTACTCCATGAACTTTATAACTCTTACTTATTAACAACTCTGCTAAGTATGAACCATCTTGGCCATTTATTCCTGTAATTAAAGCTGTTTTCATATATAAGTACTTAAAATGTAAATATAATTAACTTCATATTATTTTAATTACTGTTATTAATAAAAGTACTTACTTCTGAAGTAAATATTTCAGCGCCGTTTTTCATTAAATGAGATACATCTCTATAGTAAGATTCATTTTTATATACAGGATTCAAAGTATCGTATATCATTATTTTATTTTCCTGTTGAACTAATTCATTAAATCGATTTAAAAAACTAGTATTAAATATTCTATAATTAGGTGGAAAAATGAATATTAATTCAATTTGATTGGATTTGCATAATTCTTGAATTCTTGAAAAAGCATGCAGTTTTTCTTTTTGTTCAAATTCTGTAGAATACTTTTCAAAAGTACTCTTATAAGTCATTTTAGAGTTTCCTTTTGACAAAATAACTTTAGAACCAAACGCTGTCATTTTATTTATTGGTAAAACATTATTTTTTTTCAAATTAAAATCTTTTCGATTTACTCTCGATAAACAAAAGATTTTAGACAATACATTTTTATTTCCTCTTCTAATAAGTTCATTATTAATGTAATTATATTTTTTTAATGGAGATAATCTATCGATTCTAAACTTTAATGTTGGCTCATAATTAAACTCATAAATATCGTCAATAATGAGTATAACTTTTTTAGGTTTTGTATTAAACTTTAATAGGGTTTTTAATAAAAACTCTTGAAACACTATATCTGCTCCTCTATAAGATAAATTATACGATGTTAAGCCTGTCTCATTTTGTAACTGTTCTGCAATAATATTATTAGCGCCGCGAGATGAACCTAAAACAATAAGGTTTTTATTCATTTCTCCTTTTAATATATATTCTAATCGTTTATCGTATTCTTTATTTGGCGCATTAGCAATAAAAAAATAAATACTCTTTTCAACAATAAAAAAAAGGGCACTAAAAACTACAATATTTAAAAGAAATTTTTTCATTCTTAAAATTGAAAGTAAATAAACTCTTGTTCAACATTACTGCTATAAATAAAAATACAAGCAATTAATATCATATAAAATGTCCATCTAAAAAATTTATGCCTGGCTAAAAACATATTACTTATTGCATATTTTTGATCTCTACCAAACCATTCTATTATCATAAAAACCATAATTAAAACCATTACATCCAAAGGTCTGATTTCTGGAATTCTAAAAAATGATGATGTAAAGATTTCTTTTATAAAACTAAAAGCATGGGTAATCGATTCTGCTCTAAAAAAAATCCATGCAAACACTGTTAAACTAAACGTTATACCTATAGAAATAACTTCTCTAAAGCTCGGTAATAAAGTTTTCTGAGCAACGTTATCAAGGTATTTTCTGTTTTTTTTAGCAAGTAATAATGGTAAAAAATAAAGCGCATTTAAAAACCCCCAAGCAATAAACGTCCAATTTGCTCCATGCCAAAATCCACTTACTAAAAATATAATAAATGTATTTCTAATTTTCATCCAAATACTTCCTTGACTCCCTCCTAATGGAATATATAAATAATCTCTAAACCATGTAGATAACGAAATATGCCAACGTCTCCAAAACTCTGCTATATTTCTAGAAAAATACGGAAAAGCAAAGTTTTGTTTTAAATCAAAACCAAACAATCTAGAAGTACCAATAGCTATATCTGAATAACCTGAAAAATCACCGTAAATTTGAAATGCAAAAAATAAAGCTCCAAAAAATAAAGTACTTCCTGAATAGTCTTCTGAGTTATTAAAAATTATATTAGCATATTTCGCACAATTATCTGCTATAACTATTTTTTTAAATAATCCCCACAAAATCTGACGCAAACCATCAATAGCTTTAGAATAATGAAACTCTCTTTTATCATAAAATTGGGGTAATAAATTTGTAGCTCGTTCTATTGGACCTGCAACTAATTGTGGAAAGAAACTAACAAATGCTAAAAATGAGGCTATATCTCTTGTAGGTTCTAACTTTCGTTTATAAACATCTATAGTATAGCTTAATGTTTGAAATGTATAAAAACTAATCCCTACAGGAAGAATTATATTTAGCGTATTTGGAGATATTTTACTTCCAAAAAATGAAAAAGCCTCGACAAAATTATCTATAAAGAAATTGTAATATTTAAAAAATCCTAAAAATCCTAAATTCACACAAATACTTATCCATAGTAATTGTTTTCGTTTATTAGGATTATTTTCTTTAGATAAACTTAATCCAATAACATAATCTAATAATGAGCTAAAAATAATTAGAGATAAAAAACGCCAATCCCACCAGCCATAAAACACATAACTTGCAATTATTAAAAGTATGTTTTGAAACCTTAGATTGGATTTGAAAACAAACCAATACAATACAAATATTATTGGCAAAAAAACAGCAAAGTCTAAAGAGTTAAATAACATTAATTTGTTTTAATATTTTAAACTTTTTAAATTCAATTTATTTTCTATCGTAATTTTCTTCACTGGCCTTCTAAATTTTAAAATATTAAACAATTGAAATACAGTCAAATAACATATTTTAATAAACGATTTAAAATAATTAATATCTGTAAGTCCATATTTTTTAAAATTATGCATTAACAATTTCAAAATTTTAAAAGTAGGTTTAGGGTAATACACTAAATAATAACGTAATTCATTTCTTAATTGCTTTTCAAATCTAAAATAGTTTCTCCCTTGTTGTTTTCGTTTTTCAGTATCGATTCTATGATTTATTACAATTGAAGGTTGATACAAAATTTGAAATCCTAAATCTAATACTTCTATTGCTACAGCGGATTCTTCTCCATAAATATCCATCCAAACTGGAAATCCGTTTATGGCATCATAAACTTCTTTTTTAATAGCAAATCCACACCCTATAAAATCGTTAGTTAAGTATGATTCTCCCATATTCACTTTCTTTAAGGCATCATCATCAGTATTAAATAATCCCTTTATTTCTTGAAAAGCAATAATCCCTAAATTATTATTTTGCTGAAACTCATTTTCCACTTGACTTATAAAATTATCACTAATAGGATGAGCATCATCATCTAAACCTATAAAAATTTTCCCTTTTGCTTTTTTATATAAAACACTCCTTGCTGGAGAAGCACTCATACTTTTTGAATTAATTGTCCAATTAACCCAATTAAATTCAGGTACAATCGCTTCAGTTTTAGAACAACCATCTATACATACCAAAACCTCATGAATAGATAAATTCATAAGTATTTTAAGCTTACTTAAAGTCAAAGCTAAATCTATAGGTCGGTTTTTTGTAACAATTAAAAAGGATAATTGCATAGTTTTTAATCTATTGTATTTACAGTTTCATAAAGCTTTAAAATTTTAGATTGTAATATAGTGCGATTATAGTTTTTCTGGATAAATTTTACATTATAATCTTTCGCTTTCTTTCTTAAATCATCATTTAGAATTGCTTGTTCTATTAACTCTTTTATATGATTTACATCTAAAGCGTTTTCAATTAAAAATCCATTTTTTTTATTGATAATTACTTCTTCAGTAACACCTCCAGGGTTTGATTGTATTGGAAATGCTCCCATACTCATCGCTTCCAAAAGTGCATTTGGCATCCCATCAGAAATGCTATTAGCAATATGCAAACAACTTTTACCCATTAGTTCTAATAAATCTGTATTCTGGATAAAACTATACCTAGAATATATTGTTATTTTTAATGTTGAAAGTAATTTAGAGTTTTTAATTATATTTTTAAGAGAATGATCTGCACTATAAATGATTATTTTTTTATCATTAATCAAATCTTCAGACACTAACTCTAATGCTTTTAATACAATTGATGCTTTACCTATACCATCATCGTATCCTTTT
The DNA here is from genome assembly GCA_003443635.1 of Flavobacteriaceae bacterium. Classification (NCBI taxonomy): domain Bacteria; kingdom Pseudomonadati; phylum Bacteroidota; class Flavobacteriia; order Flavobacteriales; family Flavobacteriaceae; species Flavobacteriaceae bacterium. The sequence goes on from CP031964.1 coordinate 2,814,645, forward strand.
ATCAAGATCGTATTTCTGTCAACCATCGGTTGAATTTTATTGATATCTACAGTTAACCCTCCATTGCCAGGGAAAACTCCTAAAAATTTAGATTCATAACCATTATTTAATATAATATTATAATCCCTTTTACAGTCAGTAATTAAATAATCTGTTCGATCATAAAAATCTTGGGCTTGTTGTTTAGTTACCCCCATTTTTTCAAAATAAAACACATCGCTTCCCCAAGAAGAATATATAAATGGAATAGCATTTTGCTTCATTATATCTAATATTGGTAATCCAGACAATTGCATTTCAAAACAATGCACAATATCTGGTTGAATTTCATTTATTAATTCCTCAAAAACTTCTGAAACTTTATATTCATTCCTTTTTTGAATAAATGTATATAATTTAGGTAATCTCTTCTTTATACGAAATCTAAATGGGTAATCTTTTTTTAATTTCCAACCTTTTATTTGCTTAACCCAATCTATACGTTTTGATTCTGGCCCTCCATCTGTTATATCAAACCAAAAAACCTCATGCCCTGAGTTTTTCAATTGATCAACCCATTGAAAAAAATGATGATTTGGTATAGCAACCATTAAGATTTTCATATTAAATTTTAAATAATGATTTAAATTGAGTGTCCCCACGTTTTAACACTTTAAAAATAATATAGAAGAAATGAATTCTTGTACACTTCAACTTCAAATTAAGATTATAACACAAATTCTCTGATTTAATAAAATCTAAACAATATGTCGCAGATTTAAAATCACGTTGCGCTAATCCCATTCTAAAAAACCCTAAAGTCATTTTTAAAATTGCATATTTTACTCTTTTTGAATCAGTTAATTTAAGTACTGTTTTTTTTGCTTTAAAATAGGACTCTAATCCATAATTTATATTTTTATAAAAACTATTAGTAGAGGAAAATGCACCAACACGATAATAAATAAGTGGTTCATTAATTATTTTATATTCCTTTTTATTAAAAAGTGCTCTTGCAAATAGTTCATGATCTTCTAATATATGTAAATCTTCACGAATAGGCATATAATTTTTTAACACACTTTTTTTCCATAATGGAGCTACCATCATCATTGGAAAAACACCAGAAACAAAATCTTCAAATACATTTTCTGAATATTCTATATCTGGAGTTTTATCTTTTAAGAATAAATTAGAATTAAATTCATTATCAAATTCTTGTAATTTACAAACTACAAAATCGGCTGTATCAATTGCATTTCGTTTCTTTAACAAATGCTCTGGGTGCATTACGTCGTCACTATCAAAAAACTGAATATAATCTCCTAAAGCTTTACTAAATGCGAAATTTCTGCACGAGCTTGGTCCTTTTTTTAAATGGCTTGGTCTGCTAAATATTTGAAATCGTGAATCATCACTTGTATAATCGTTACATATATCTATAGTATTATCCGTACTCCCATCATCTACAATAATACATTCCCAATTCTCATAAATTTGTTTTTTAATAGATTGTAACGTTTCAATTATTAAATGTGACCTATTGTATATTGGAATAAGTATAGATATCATATTATCACTTTTTTATAAGCCATAAGTTCCCGCCATGATTATTATACATTAATGGTAGTTTTTTAAAAGCATTTTTATGATGTTTATGTAAATAGTGAGAGAAAAATAATATTTCAAATTCTTTATTATACATTAAAAAAGCTTTAACTATATAATCTTCATTCCAATTTCTGCCTTGAAATACCCATTTTTTAGGATACTCAAAAGGATAAAAGATATCATGAAAATGAATTAAAACGCCACTTTTTAATCGCGGTAGTATTTCAAATAAAATAAAATTGACATCACTACCTGTTTTAGATACATGAGTACTATCTATAAAAAGAATATCTCCAGATTCAAGAGATTCAAATATATTAATTGGTACATTTTGAATAAACGATTCAATTATAGTAGTAGATATTTTATCTTTCTCTAAAATCAAATCATACAATCGCTCTGGGTAAGGCTCTATGAATGTTAAATCAATTTGATTTTGAAAAAAACAAGCATTTACATCCAACATCAATGCAGAGCTATAACCTGATCCAGCTTCTATTATCTTCTTTGGTTTATAGTTTCTAATCATTCCATATAATGAAATTGCATCTGAATAAGAATAAAATCCGTTTTTAAAAAAATACCTTAATCCTTCTTTTTTAGTGTCCTCAAAAGGTATTTCATCATAGTATTCTTCAAAGGATTGAATAGTTTGTAGCTGTTTACCTATATTCAAGTCAACTCCTAAAACCTCATTTACAGTTTCATTTTTCCATATTTCATTTTCTCTCTTTCTTACTTCATCTATAGAAATTATAGTTGAATAATAATGTCCTGCAGGATATATTGTATTCGATTTAAAATTTTGATTCTCTTTATATAATGTTTTTATATAAGGAAGTTTATTTAAGAAAGATTTGATTTGTTTTTTTAGTTTGCCGAACATAATTACTTTATTTCCTAAAAAAGATAATTTTAAGTATGTATATATTAGATTTAAATATATCAAAACTACTTATTTCATTATTTGAATATACAAACCTTAATTTCTTATAATATTTAAACACATCTGTTAAACGTTTCAATAATTTGCTTTCAAATCTTAACCCTGCATAAAAAGCCCATATTGCTTTCTTTGCAATGACTTTATTAAAATGCGTATCTACATTTAAATCTTTATTAGATGCTAATTTTAAACACTGATATCTATAATAAAAAATATCATATAATTTTTTCTTAGTTATATTAGTTTTAGAGCTAATTTGACTCTTATCTCCATCTCCGCTTCTAATAGTTGCTAAAACTATATCTAAAACTTTTATGTTAGGCTTTAAAGCTAGCATTCTTATATGAAATTCATTATCTTGATAACGTTGAATCGTTTCATCAAAAAGAAGTTTACCTTCTAGGAAAGAGCGTTTCCATAAAAACCCACAGGTTTGAATTTCTATAGCTTCCATAGCATAATTGTAGAATAAATTTCTCTCATTATTGTAATCAAATTTACTAGTTCTATATTCAGTAATTTGATAATTTGCATAGTTATTTCTATGCAGAACTGCATCTGTATTAGTTTGAAAAGCTTTTACTTTTTCTTCTAAGAAATTAGGTTGCATAATATCATCACTATCAAACCAATTGATATAATCGCCTTTAGCTAATGTAAATCCATAATTTCGACAACTATTGGCTCCTCTTACTAGATGATTTGGTCTATCAAAATATTTAAATCTAGAATCTGTTTGTAAATACGTCTCCATTGTTTGTTTAGTATGATCTGTACTACCATCATCAATTATAATACACTCCCAATTAGTATAAGTTTGTGCAACGATTGTATCTAATGTTTTTTTTACAATGCTTTCACGATTAAATATCGGAATAATTATAGAGATTAGTGGAGAAGATAAAGTCATTACATTATACTACATATTTACATTAAGAAAAATCATCAAAGTTTTTATTTTATAAAAAAAAGGTATAACTCTATTCAATATTTAATTATAATCATTATCAAGGTAGTTATAAATTTGTTCTTTATTTAACCCTTTCATTCTATAAATGTATTTTTTAAAATGCTTTGAATAAAAAAGTTTCTTAAACATTTTCTCTGACAAAAAATAATTTATAGTATTCTTTTTAAGAAGTTTAAGTTGTTTAAAGTCATTATAAACCTTGTTTTCATCATTTAGTCTAGTAAACTCTTCTTCCATCCAAGGTTCTAAACTATTTCCAAGATGATATGCATAATTGTCATAGGTTGCCAATCTATACCCTCCATACTTCAATACAGGTTTATCTAAATACAAAGATTCACTATTACCCCCAAGTTTAAATTTGCTATTAAATTTAGGAAGCTTATTAAATACTTCTCGTTTATAAGTTCCAACAAAATGTGAATTGCCAATAACTGCTAAAACATCATTTTTTGCTTTTAAAGTCGCCACAACATCTTTTAATTTTTCGCTTAATCCTGGCCAGCTTATACTTTTAGCAAATCGTGTTAATGCTTCAGGATTCTTCACTGGTGAAAATTTTAAACGTTTGGAAAACAAATAGCGTTTCCAAATATTACTTGTTAACCTTAATTGTGTACGATACATAGGTACTGGACTTATCATCCCAGCTTTAGGAAAAGATTCAAAAGCAATAATAATTTCTTTCTCCCAATTATTTAAAAATAAAACATCAGCATCAGTAATTGTAATTAACCGTTCTTCAGCAGTACGCAATGCTTTTAAAATACTATTAATTTTTCCAATATTCTCTTTCTCTACAATGAGTTCATCTATATGATTCTCATTTTGTAAGTTCATTAATTTTATATTGACAGAATCATTACTTCCATTGCTTATAACAGATATTTTTATTGGAGATAATGCTGTTTTTCTTATCGAAAACAAGCACAATTCAAAAATTCGAAATGCATCAGTGTAATACCCTTCTTCATTTGGAATGTATAGAGGAATAATAACTCTATGAGAACACATACTAAGCTTTATTTTTTCATTCCTTATAACGTTCTTACCTTTTCTCATTTTACAAAAGGGCAGCTTTTTAAAAGATCTTTTTTTCTCAACTCTAAAACATCTTCTTCTTGCAATAAAACTGTTTTATTCTCGTCAAGTAAGTCTTCTATTTTTTTAATACTCAAACTATTAGGGTTAACAAATATTTCTTTTTTCAAATAAATATTCATCGATTCAAAATAATCATAAAACTTTATATCATCACCAGATAATTTATTCGAAAATTTTACCCAAAGAGATGGTATTCTATATGATTGACCCACTATAACTCCATGTAAAGAAGACGATATTATATTTTCGCATTCTAAAATTTCATCAGTTGTTTTTTCAACATCTTTAGTAAGCAAATTAATTACTTTTATTGTATTGTTATGATCAAACTTATTATTTACAATTTCATAATCAACAAAATGTGGTATAATGCCTATTTTATATTTTTTTGAAGTATTATTTTCATAAAACATTGGAAGCAGTATTGCTGGATCTCCATAAACTTCAGGAACTGTATAATTCAACTCTAATAAACGTTTACGTGTTCTAGGCCCTCTAACCGCCAAAAAGGTAGCATTATTCACTTTTTCATCTTTTCTCATAATACCTCCTCCCCAGACAACAGTATTTTTGTTAGCTGCAAAAAGTACACTTCCAATACAGATATAATATGTTTTAATTAATCTATTTAAAATTTTCTTTAAAAAGTGGTTTTTAGAAATTACAATTTTTTTTGATAGCTTTCTAGTGAGATACAAAGACATTAAATCTCCATAGTTTTGTAAACTATCTTTTCTTTTTTCTTGCCACCAATACAATCTAATTATCATCTATTTTTTATAAAGATTATAAAATAATGCAATCTATTATAGTTCATTTATTCAGAAGAACATATCTATTAAAATATCCTAAACCAAATTTCGATAAAAACTCAACAATTAAAAGTTTTAATTTAATTACTTTTCTACTACCCCATTTATTATGAAATTGTATTAACCCCTCTATCATCTGTTCATTTTCTAATACCCAAGTCCAATTTTCTTTTACAACATATTTTGGTATTTTACTATTTAACTCAATAGGTTTTTTCTTTTGTTTTAATTCTTTAACACTAATTCCTTCTAAATGGCTTACAAATGCTTTTGTCACCAATGCATGCTTAATATTAAACTTTCTTAACATCATTGCATAATCATTATCGGCATAATAAAAATTAAACCTTTCATCCAATTGCTTAATATCATCAAATACTTTTTTATGTATTACTAGGCACCATCCTGTAATATGTTTTTGAATATCATAACCAACAATATAATCATTATTTTTTGTCGCTTGCTTTGAAAGTTTATTTGCATTAGCATCAAAAGGTGAAAAAGATAAAATATTTTTGTTACCCTGACTTACTTTAAGGATTTCTAACAACCAATTTTTATCAAAAACAACATCATTATTGCTTAATATATAGAAAGTTCCTTCTGCATTATCAACGCCAATATTTAAAAATTTATGAAAGTTAAATTTTCCTTTCGGCATTATCACCTTTAAATGCTCCAAATCATAATTCCAATTATTAGTCTTATTACTTTCTATTAATATAATTTCATATTTAATCTCTGATGCTTTTGCACTTTCAATAAAAGTAGTGAAGCAATCTAAGTTCATTTCAAAAATAGATTGATTTATAGTATTTGAGAGTACAATTAATGAAAACTTAAGCAAAGTATATTATTTTTTAATGTTCGAAATTTTATTTAAAAATCGTTTTTTTAATTTTTTATATTCAATTTTATTAAATATTCTAAAACCCAAAAAACTTGTGTGATATTTTGGAAGTAACCACCAAAACCAAGATTTATAAAATATTTTATTATTAGTAACTATATTATCTATATCATTTTGTTTTCCAAAATCTCCATAGTTATTGATTTGTATATTAACTTTTTCAATCCATTTTTTTTTAGGAATTTGATTAAATAATACATTAATAAATCTAAAATCTGCTCCTTTCCATTCATCCCATTTTGCTAAATCTTTATATTTTGAGTGAAAAAGAATATTTGAAGTTCCAATATGATTAAGCTCTATTTTTTTTTGCTTAAAATGCTTTTTTAAGGGTAAAGTTTTTCCATTAGGGTATCTTATTTGCCAAACAATCATTGTATCATTATCCATTTTTTTAATAAGTTTTACTGCTTCTTCTAAAACTTTATGATGTAATAAACTATCGTCATCATCTAAAAATAAAATCCATCCATTTTTAACCTCTTTTAATAATTCATTACAATATAAGTTATAGGGTGCATAAATAAAGCTTTGCTTTATTTCAGGATCACTGGTTACTTTATTTACTTTTATTTTTTTTAAATCAAAAGCATTAATATAATTCAAATCATTATCATTATCATATGATATAATATGATTAAAATTTTTATATGATTGTTGGATTATAGATTGATGGCAATTTAAAAAACCTATTGGCCTATTAGATGTTCTTGTTAGGATATTTATTAAAACATCTTCTTTTGAATTAGATTTCATGTTGTTAATTAATTGATCCATTTTATGAGAAAACTGAGAAGTTATTAAAAGTGATGCACCGCATTTTCTATCTCTTGATCTAAAACACCAATATGCCTTTTAATATTATAATTTGCTTTTATATTTTCTTTTCCTCTTTTACCTAATCTTTTTGATAAATTTAAATCATTCAGCAATTGAAGCATATTTTCTGTCATAGCCTCAACATCATGTTCTTCTGATAGAAGACCTGTTTCTTTGTCAATAATAACATCTGGTATTCCTGCATGTTTTGTTGAAATAACTGGTAATCCTGCAACACTAGCTTCTAAAATTGTTAGCGGAGTACCTTCCATATTTCCTGAAGCAGCTGTTATAGAATGCTGTACAAAAGCTAAAGATTTTTTAATATGAGATCTATAGTCTTCAGGGGTAATAACACCAAGAAATATGATACTCTTTTCTAGTTTATAATACTTTACCAAGTTTTTACATACATTTAAAAGCTCTCCATTTCCTGCCATAAGTAAAAGAGCATCCGAGTGAGTTTTTAATACTTCCTTAAATGCTAAAATGGTATAATAAGGAGCTTTTTTTTCTGTAAACCTTCCTATAGCTATAAATTGTTTCTTTTTGAATTCTGGCTCAACTGTTTCAAATTCTGGTTGAGGACCATAAACATTATATAAAAGCTTCGCTGAAGGGCAACCTAATTTTAAAAGCATATCTTCCATTTTTTTGGAAACGGCGATGATTTTGGTTGCTAATTGAAAAATTTCTTTATAATTGTTACAGTTTTTTACAATATTTGTTACACTTGCATCATAGCCATGAAAATGAACTATAATTGGCAAACCACAATCTTTTAATACTTGTTTTAAATAATAAGCATGTGTTCCATATTCAACTAAAATTACATCTATTTTATTATTTTTAATACTTTTTAAAACACTTTTATTTAAAACATATTTAGATGATTTATTAGTCAACCTTGCATATATTTTAAGGATTATTTTAAAAAAATAAGGAACTAAATCTCCTTTGTTTTCCAGTTTTATATGATTCTCTTTCCCATAATAGTAAAATATATTCCCTTTTAAATATTTTTTATGTGCCTGAATAAAAGTTTCAGAATATGGGTTTTGATTAGGAGTGAATAATGCTATATTTAAATTTGTTTTTTTCATTTTGTAACTATACCATATAAGCCAGTAATCATTTGACCTTCTGTAAACATAATTGTTTCAGGCTTGTCTAATTTCATTAAATAATTTATTATGGGTTTTAATAATCTTGAGAAAAAATTTCTTTTAAAACCAGACATAGGGCTTCTTAAAGCCCAAAGCCCTAACATCTGAGCCATAGATGCATGCCATCCCCCTGTTGCATTTATTTTAATATTTTTAAATTTTGCATTTTTAAAATGTCTCTCTAAAGAAAAAGGAGTGTATCGATACTCATCATTGGGAGTTTCGTGTAAGTTCCATAAAAAAGGAACTGTAAAAAAAAATATCCCATTAGGTTTTAAAACTCTATAAACTTCATTCAACACAACTTCTATGTCTGGGCAATGCTCTAGCACTTCTGTTCCTATCGCACAATCGAAAGTATTATCTTTAAAAGGCATCGTAATACCATCCCAGGTAAAATCTGGTTTTATATTATCATCATACTCTAAAGCGTTATCAATGTCTAATCCATTGTATGTTTTTACTGCACTATTATCTAAAATATATTGTTTATAGGGCATTTTACCACATCCTATATCTAAAAGGTCTCCTTTAAATAATGAAAGCTTTTGAGTTAAAGCATCTAATATAGCTTTTCGAATAGTGTACCTATCTAAATTATTTTTATTTAATGAAATTTCAGTAAACTCATTCATTATCAATATTTTATATTTTTACCCCCATTCTACATGTATAATCAATTCTATGTAAAAACAATTCTATATTATTCTTACTTAAGTATTCATCAATGGCTTTCTTACAACCTTGCCAGTGCCCATAATCATCAATTATAATGATACCTCCTTTTACTAATCTTGGAAATAAATGTTCCATTTCATGCAATGTCGATTCATACCAATCTGTATCTAATCTAAGAATTGCAATTTCCGTAGGAATTCCAGACTCTGGTATTGTATCCTCTACTTTTCCTTTAATAAAATGAATATTATTAGATGGGTAATCAATTTTATAGATATTACTTTTTACCTCATCCAAAGCAGACAAGCATTCAATCTGATTCCAAAATTTATCTTTATTCTGATATGCATCAGAAGCTGATTCTCCTTTAAAAGACTTATCCATTTCAGTAGGTTCACTCATCCCTTCAAAAGTGTCGTATAAATATACATTACGATCAAAACTTTTTAAATTATTTAGAGTTTTTAATGCAGCCATCATACTCCCTCCTTTCCATACACCACATTCAACTATATCTCCTTTAATATTATTTGCCTCTATATGCTCTATAGAGCGTATTAAACTTATTATTCTTTCTGGGTTTGTTAATGTAAAGCGTTTGACTTCTTCAATAATTTTTTTTTCTTTAGGTTTAATATCTGAATACCTATTAGGCTCATAAACATGATATTCTGAAAAAAACTTAGAGAAGATTTTATTTTTAATTTTCTTTTTTAATTTTTTAAGCATTAGCTTTTTCTTTTATTATACTCCAATTACTATCTTCAATATATTTACAAGCTCCTTTAGCCCAACTATAATCATTTCTAGTACTCTTCATCATTTCTATTTTAAAGCTACAAATAGAATCTAAAAAATGAAATCTCTCTTTTGTTTTTGATTCTGACAAATAAACTTTCAATGAATATGTTCCCATATAAAGTTTAGGGTTTAAAAAATCACAACTAAATATATATACTCCTTTTTCTCTTTTAATTTTATGTTCTGAATCAATAATCCAAGTATGAGTAATAGGAATCCCTAACTCATCAATAATTTGAAAAGAAAGTGCTAAGTTGTCAACATTGTATGGAAGGTGTACTTTAAAATTAAACTTTATTAATTTACCGTATTCATGAATGTTATTGGGCAGGCTAGTATCTATATTAACCTTTATAATTTTTGGCGATGACAAATCTCCAGTATAAAAGAATTGATCAGATTCATTTTCATCTTTTAAATATAGTTTTATTGCTTCATTTGTACTGCCTATAAAATTCACAAATCCATCTTTTAAAACCATAACTCTATTTGTTAATTTAGATATAGCATTCATATCATGGCTAACAAACAAGACCGTTCTACCTTCTCCTTGTGAGATATCTTGCATTTTACCAATTGCTTTCTTTTGAAATTCAGCATCTCCAACAGCTAAAACTTCATCAACCACTAATATTTCTGGTTCTAAAAACGCTGCAACTGCAAAAGCCAATCGTACGGTCATTCCTGATGAATATCGCTTCACAGGGGTATCTATGTAACGTTCACAGCCCGAAAACTCAATAATCTCGTCTATTTTAGATTTAATCTCTTTTTTAGTCATTCCTAAAATAGCTCCATTCAAAAAAATATTTTCTCGTCCAGTCATTTCACCATGAAATCCTGTTCCTACTTCTAATAAAGAAGCTATTCGTCCTTTAGTTTTTATTTTTCCTGTAGTAGGGCCAGTAATCTTTGATAAGATCTTTAACAGAGTTGATTTTCCTGCGCCATTTTTACCTATAATTCCTAATACTTCTCCTTTTTCAACTTCAAAATCTATATTTTGTAGAGCCCATACATATTCAGATGTCCCTTTTACATCTCTTTTATTACTTTCACTTACTTTTAGATAAGGGTCTTCTTTACCTCTAATTTTACTCCACCATCTATTTAGGTCATGACTTAATGTTCCAGTTCCAACTAACCCTAAGCGATATTGTTTAGATATATTTTCTGCTTTTAATATTACTCTTTCTTTTTTCATATTGTATCTATAAAACTTTTCTCGGTTTTATTAAAAATCAATAATCCAATTAAAAAAATAATTATTGTAATTATAATTGTAAAAAATATATTCCCTATTGAAAAATAACCTTCAGAGAAAAACATATACCTAAAAGTTTCAACAACTTTACCTAATGGATTATTCTCTATTAATGGTGTTATATAATCTGCAGTCTTAGGGAAATTGTTTTGAATTTTAGTAACTGCAACTTGAGTAGGGTACATCACCGCAGAGATATACATCAATAATTGCACTCCAAAACCAACTAAAAAAGTTAAATCTCTATATTTTGTGGTCATTGAAGAAATAATCATTCCTAATCCCAATCCTAATAATCCCATTATTATAATTATAATTGGGAACAATGGTAATATTTTCAAATCAATACTTCCTGAGTTACCCTTTATCCAGAAAAAAAAGTAAAAGCCTATAAATATTAAAAATTGAATCCCAAATTTCAATAAATTAGAAACCACAACAGATAATGGTACAATAACTCTTGGAAAATATACTTTTCCAAAAACACCTTGATTCTTTTTAAATGTGTCACTTGTTCCTTTTAAACATTCAGAAAAGTAATTCCATATAGTAATACCAGCTAGATTAAATAAAAATGGATGGATGTTATCTCCTACTTCAATATTTGCAATGCCATTAAAGATTATCGTGAATATTACTGATGTAATTAGCGGTTGAATTAAGTACCATAGTGGGCCTAATACAGTTTGCTTATATAAAGTAATAACATCTCTCTTTACAAATAAGAATAGTAAATCTCTATAATTCCAAATTTCTTTAAAATTAAAACTGACTAATCGTTGTTTAGTTGAAATTGTATATAACCATTTTTCTTGAGTCACTATTTTTTTTTTAATTTCACTTATTTATGCTCTATACTCCAAATTATATTAGGATAAGTTTTTTCTTAAACTTATATCTTAATACTAAACAAAATTAATTACGAGAAGAAAATATATTTCAAGTCTAATTTTTATTATTGATTTTTAAGACACGTTTTATTCTCTTAAGCAATGATTTCTTAGAATCATTCTCATGATAAGAATTTCCGTATAATCCATAACCATAACCATAACCATAGCCGTAACCATAATTATTATTTTTATGCTTATAGTAATTTAAAATATAACTCACATTTTTAATTTCTCCGGCTTTATATTTTGCATTTATTAATTGCAACATACCTTTTTTAGTATATCCTAATCGTATCACAAATATGGATGCATCTGCATACTGCACTAATTCTAAAGCATCAGACACCAAGCCTAACGGCGGTGTATCTAATATTATAATATCATATTTCCCTCTAAGAGTTTCTATAATATCTCTCATATTGTCACTCATTAATAACTCTGAAGGGTTTGGAGGGATAGGTCCAGAAGGTATAATATCTAAATTTTCAATATGTGTTTTATGTGTTATTTCATCTAAAGTACTTTGACCAATAAGGTTATTCACTACACCTACATCATTAGTAATTCCAAAATCACCAAATATTTTAGGTTTACGTAAATCCACACCTAGTAAAATAGTTTTTTTTCCTGATAATGCATATACTGTGGCTATATTTATAGAGCTGAATGTTTTTCCTTCTCCACTAACTGATGATGTTATCATTAGTGTTTTTCCGGATTTTATATCTTGCTTTTTATAAAAGAATTGTAAACTCGAACGAATAGCTCTAAATGCTTCTGATATTGAAGATTTTGAGTTTTCATAAACAACTAAATTATTATTATTTGGTTCTTTACCTATAAGTCCCAAAATTGGAATTTTAGATAGACGTTCTACTTCATTAACATCACGAATACTAGTGTCCAATAAAAACACAATAAATATTAATAACATAGGTCCTAAAATCCCTCCAGCTAAGGCTATAATTTTATTAAGCCTTTTATCTGGGCCTACTAATCCTCCACCAATATCTTTAGCTTCATCTACTACAGTAATATCAGAGATATTAGCGGCCTTAATTATTGAAGCTTCACTATGTTTTGCTAAATAAACATCATAAGCTTCTTGACTAATATTAAGTCGTCTTTGAATTTTAAGGTATTGTTGTTGATCTTCTGGTAAGGCACTTAATTTTACTTGTGCGTCTCTTATATTTTTATCTAAAGAACTTTGAGTTGTTCTTATAGTTCCTTTAGTAGATTTAATAATCTCTATTAGTACATTTTTTTCCGAATCTATTTGTTTATCTAAACTATTAAATAAAGCTGAACTCTCCCTAGTTGTTGATTCTAAGTTTTGGCGTTCTACTGCTAAAGAAACTATTTTTGTTACACTTGCCGATATATTCCCTTCTTCAATGCCAACAGTTGTTGGAGCAGTAATTTTGGTATAATCTGTTTTTGTGTTTAAATAGTTTTCTAAGTTTTCTAAATACTGAAATTTTACATTTTCTGATTCTTTATTTTTTTGCAATTCTCTTAACTGTTCCGAAACAATTAACATCTCATCATCAATATTCAGTACTCTTTTTTGTCTTCTAAAATCATTTAATTCGTCCTGAACATTTTGCAAACTATCATCTACAGCAGCAATACTGCGTTCTATAAATTCAATAGTTCTAGTTGCATAAATATTTTTTTGCTCTAATTCCGATTTACTAAAAATTGCAACTGTAGCATTTAAAAAATCTACAATTTTTGCTTTATTATTTCCAGACATCGATAATTTTAATATGGAAGATGCTGTTCTCGAAAAAGGAGCTATAGTCACTCTATTTCTATAACTACCAACAACATTATCAAAATTTAAAAATTTAATAAAATACTCTTCATTAGGAGCAACAGTTCTATCTTCTCTTAACTTAAGTTTCGCATTAAAAAAAGGCAGTTTAACATCTTCATCAATTGAAAATGTTTCTTTAAATTCCCCTAAAGAAACCGAAACAGATTGCCTAGATTTATCCCCATAGGATTGAGTTAATACCTTATTTGATTCAAAATTTATAGAAATTTCATATTGCGTCTCACTAATAAATCTAACCTTTATAAGCTTATTTAAAATTTGCCCTTTAGATTTATCAATTTCTAAATAAAAAGGGGCTGCCGTGTATATTTCATCTTTCCTATATTTCCCTTCTTTTAAATATTGCACATAATATTCTAATGAATCCACAACAGCTTCATTATGAGTTCTAGTTCTAAGAGCAGTTATAATACGTCCTGTCTTTCCTGAAACACCACCCCAGTTAAAGGAAATGCTTGTATTTGCCGAAAAAAACGGGTTCTGATCATTCTCAATAGAGATCAACGTATCTAATCGGTATACATTTTGCTTACGCACATTAGCATAATTTGCTGCAAACAAACCTATTACAACACACAATACAATTAACCACCAATAATTTAATACTTTAAAAATGTATCCTTTTATGTCAAAAGTAAAACCTCCTCCTGGCTCTCTTTCTCCTTCATACTCATCTAGTTCATTAAAACTCATTTTTTAAAATCTATTAATTATCAATATTGATGTGGTAACCAAAGAAACAATAGAAAAAATAGTAGTCAATGTCTGTATACCATTTGTTCCAGTTCCCCATGATTTTTGTTTTAAAGGTTGTACTGTAATGATATCATTTGGTTGTATATAATAATAAGGAGAATTTAGTATCTTAACATCCGTAAGGTCTAGATGGTGTATTTTTTGACCTTGTGGGTATTGTCTAATAATTAATACATCTTTTTTATTTCCTGTTATTGGTATCTCTCCAGAATTTGCAATTGCTTCAAAAATATTTACACGATCTTGGTATAATGTTCGTGTTCCTGGGCTCCCAATTTCTCCATTTACAGTATAACGAAATCCAGAAAGTTTTACTGTTACAAATAAGTTAGCAGCTTCTTTAAATTCTTTTTCTAATAATTGTTTTTTAATAAGCTCTTCAATTTCTTCAGCAGTATATCCTAAAACATTTAACTTCCCCAATACAGGCATTCTTATATTACCATGTAAATCCACTGTAAAGCCCTCTGTATAAGCTCGTTCTACACCACTAGCATTTAAATTACCATCTCCAGTAGGGTTTAAAATAGTAACGAGTTCTTGTCTAGAAGCTTTTACTCTAATATCCAATATATCACTAATTTGAATACGATAAGGCTTTTGTTTTTCAATTAATGCTGGAGCATCAGTATTTGTATTATTTTCATTTAAATACTTAGTATCTTTATAGGGAACACAGGAGGTAATTAATAAACTTATAATTATGCCAAATCTGATAATGAATTTATTCATATTGAGGCGGGATTGTTTTCACACAAATATAACTTTTACACAGGAATATCAAAACTAATCTGTGATTTTTTGGTTATTTATACGTTATTTGCAAAAAAGACCTTTTGAACTATTTAACAGTAGAAAATATCTCTAAATCATATGGTGAATTAACGCTATTTGAGAATATTTATTTTAGCATCCACAAAGATCAAAAAATAGCTTTTGTAGCTAAAAACGGTTCTGGAAAAACATCTATATTAAATATACTTTCTGGTAAAGACGAATCTGACACAGGGCAAATTGTTTTCAGAAAAGGCCTTAAAACAGCATTCTTATCTCAAGAACCTGATTTAAAACCTACATTAACCATAGAAGAAACCATCTTTAATTCTGATAATCCTATTCTTGAAGTTATTAATACTTACAATAATGCATTAATTAATCCTGAAGATACTGATGCTTATCAAAAAGCATTTGAAGAAATGGAGCTTCACAATGCTTGGGATTTTGAAACTCAGTATAAACAGATTCTTTTTAAACTAAAATTAAAAGATCTCGATCAGAAAGTGAGTAATTTATCTGGTGGGCAAAAAAAGCGTCTAGCACTTGCAAATGCACTTATAAATAAACCTGACTTACTAATTTTAGATGAGCCAACCAATCATCTAGATTTAGAAATGATTGAATGGCTCGAGCATTTTTTTGCTAAAGAAAACATGACTCTTTTTATGGTAACTCACGATCGTTATTTTTTAGAGCGCGTATGCAATGAAATTATCGAATTAGATCAAGGTAACATCTATAACTATAAAGGTAATTATTCTTATTATCTAGAAAAAAAAGAAGAGCGCATTGAGCGTGAATCTATAGAAGTTAATAAAGCTAAACAACTCTATAAAAAAGAGCTAGGCTGGATGAGAAGGCAGCCAAAAGCACGAACAACAAAATCTAAATCAAGAATTGATGATTTTTATGAGATTAAAGAACGTGCTCACAAACGTCGTGAAGACCACGAAGTACAGTTAGAAATAAATATGGAGCGCTTAGGTAGTAAAATACTTGAGCTTTATAAAATCTCTAAAAAATTTGATGAAAAACAAATTCTAAACAAATTTGAATATGTTTTTCAAAAAGGAGAACGTATAGGGATTATTGGAGAAAATGGCACAGGAAAATCTACATTTTTAAATATATTAACGGGTAATATAGTTCCAGATTCTGGTAAAGTTATTTTAGGTGAAACCGTTAAGTTTGGCTATTATACTCAAAATGGAATTACAATAAAACCTGAGCAAAAAGTAATTGATGTTGTTCGTGAGTTTGGAGATTACATTCCACTAAAAAAAGGGCGTCAAATTAGTGCTCAACAATTACTGGAACGTTTTCTGTTTGATAGAAAAAAACAATACGATTTTGTCGAAAAATTAAGTGGAGGTGAACGCAAGCGTTTGTTTTTATGCACTGTATTAATTCAAAATCCAAATTTTTTAATTTTAGACGAACCTACAAACGATCTGGATATTGTAACCCTAAATGTTTTAGAAAGCTTTTTATTAGATTTCCCTGGCTGCTTAATAGTCGTATCTCACGATCGTTATTTTATGGATAAAATTGTAGATCACCTTTTCGTATTTAGAGGGCAAGGTATTATTGAAGATTTCCCAGGAAACTACAGTGATTTTAGAGCCTATGAAGACAGTTTAGAAAAAATAAGTTCTAATAAAGTCGAAAAGACAGAAAAAAAGCAATGGAAAAAAGATGATACTCAAAAGTTATCTTACAATGAGCAAAAAGAGTTAAATAACATCGAAAGCAAGTTAAAATCATTAGCACACGATAAAAAAGAACTGGAAGCTAAATTTAATGACCCTTCACTCACTCAGGATGAGATTACAGAACTCTCAAATAAGTTACAAGTTATCATTGATGATATTGAAACCAAAGAAGAACGTTGGTTTGAGTTATCTGCCAAGTTAGAGTAAAATGGAACGCATTTTTGCATACATAAAATTTTTACTTAGATCTAAAAATCAACATGGTGTTCACTCCCCTTTTGTTTACGATTTAATTACTAAGTGTTTTTATGACAGTAAAAAATACGCCCCTTATTTTCAATTAAAAAAATACAGACAATTCTTATTACAGAACAAAAACACTATTTCTGTTACCGATTTAGGAGCAAATTCTCGTGTTATGAAAGATAATACAAGGGTTATTTCTCAAATTTCCAAAAATGCCGGAACAACCTATAAAAGAGCAAAGTTATTATATCGATTAACCTCTTATTTTAAATTCAATACCGTTTTAGAATTAGGAACTTCTCTAGGGATGGGTACACAAGCCATACATTTAGGAAATTCAAAAGCAGCTATTACTACTATTGAAGGTTGCCCAAATACTTCTAAAGAAGCTATAAGTAGTTTTAAAATATTTAATATTAATAACATTAATTGTATTACTGGAGATTTCAATAGAGTTATAAAAGAGCTGACTACAAATACTTATGACTTTATTTTTTTTGATGGCAATCACCAAAAGGAAGCAACTTTAAATTATTTTGAAACCCTATTACAAACTATTCATAACGATTCTGTATTTATTTTTGATGATATTTATTGGTCTAAAGAAATGACAGAAGCTTGGGAAGAGATAAAACAACATCCAAAAGTAAGTGTTACTATAGATACTTTTTTTTGGGGATTTGTTTTTTTTAGAAAAGAACAAGAAAAAGAACATTTTACAATTAGAATATAAAAAGTTATCTACTTTTATTTTCAAAAATCAAGGCACTTTATCAGTAAAAATAGCTTAAAAAACGTTTAACTTTAATTTTTAACTTTTAACTTGCGTAGCATGAAGGTTTACACAAAAACAGGAGATAAAGGAACTACTGCATTATTTGGCGGAACACGTGTTCCTAAACATCATATCCGTATAGAAAGCTATGGTACGGTTGATGAGTTAAACTCGTACATAGGTTTAATTAGAGATCAAGATATCAATCCTGATTATAAAAAAATACTTGTCGAAATTCAGGATAGATTGTTTACTGTTGGTGCTATTTTAGCCACCGATCCAGAAAAAGCTATTTTAAAGAGTGGGAAAGAACGCTTAAATATTCCTAAAATATCTGATGAAGATATCACACTTTTAGAACAGGAAATGGATATGATGGAAGCGCCTTTACCTCCAATGACACATTTTGTACTTCCAGGTGGGCATCAAACGGTGTCATTCTGTCACATAGCACGCTGTGTGTGCCGTCGTGCCGAACGTTTAGCTACTGCTTTAAATGATATCGAACCCTTTCAACCTAATACTTTAATGTATTTAAATCGCCTATCCGACTATCTATTTGTATTGGCACGAAAATTGTCCAATGACTTACAAGCAGATGAAGTAAAATGGATTCCTAAAAAAAATTCGTAAACATTTATCTTCTAAAAGAATAAACATTGCAAAAAAAATAGTTTTGTTCTAAAATGCAGATCGAAGCTAACGTTCTTGAAAATAATGATTAAATAATTATTTTTTTACTTGCATATTTAAACTAAAAAATTATTTTTGCAAAAAATTAAAATAAGTACAAAATGTATTGGACATTAGAATTAGCATCTTTTTTAAGTGATGCGCCTTGGCCAGCAACTAAAGACGAATTAATAGATTATTCTATTAGAACTGGAGCCCCCCTAGAGGTTGTAGAGAATCTTCAATCTATTGAAGACGAAGGAGATTCATATGATTCTATCCAAGAGATTTGGCCTGATTACCCTACAGATGAAGATTATCTCTGGAATGAGGATGAATATTAAATACAAGCCATTAAAAAATAATTAAAAGTCTCATTAGAGGCTTTTTTTGTGCTTCATTTTTTCTGATAACACTGTAACAAACATTATCTTTGACATCCTATTTGTTAAAGAGTAAAATAAACATATATAATGAGTTTTTTAAATTCAGTACTTAAAGTATTTGTTGGAGATAAATCCAAACAAGATGTAAAGGCACTTTCGCCTATAGTTGAGCAAGTAAAATCTTTTGAAGCAAATCTAGAAAGTCTATCTCACGATGAGTTAAGAGCAAAAACTATAGAATTTAAATCTAAAATAGCTGAAGGCAGAAAAGTTTTTGAAGACGAAATTCTTAAACTTCAAGAAGAAGCAGACACTATTGAAGATATAGATAAAAAAGAAGACATCTATCAAAAAATTGATAGCCTTAAAGACGATTCATATAAAGCAACAGAAGAAGTATTAAATACCATCTTACCAGAGGCATTTGCAGTGATTAAAGAAACTGCAAAGCGTTTTGTAAATAACACCAGTATTACTGTTAATGCTAATGCTTTTGATCGTGAGATCTCTGGAGGTAAAGCTTATGTAAATTTAGATGGAGATAGCGCTACTTGGGCAAACTCATGGGATGCTGCGGGGAAAGCTATTATCTGGGATATGATACATTACGATGTTCAGCTTATTGGTGGTTCCGCAATGCATCAAGGTAAGATTGCCGAAATGCAAACAGGTGAAGGTAAAACTTTAGTAGCTACACTTCCTGTGTATTTAAATGCACTTGCTGGTAAAGGAGTACATTTAGTAACCGTTAACGATTATCTAGCTAAACGTGATAGTGCATGGATGGCACCTATTTTTGAGTTTCATGGACTGAGCGTAGACTGTATTGATTATCACCAACCAAACTCTGAAGGCAGACGTAAAGCTTATGAAGCAGATATTACTTACGGAACCAATAATGAATTTGGTTTTGATTATTTGCGTGATAATATGGCACATTCGCCAGACGATTTAGTACAACGCCCACACCATTACGCTATTGTAGATGAGGTAGATTCTGTATTAGTTGATGATGCTCGTACGCCACTTATTATTTCAGGACCTATCCCTCAAGGCGATCGTCACGAATTTAATGAGTTAAAACCAAAAGTTGATGATATTGTTTCTGTACAACGCCAATATTTAACAGGTGTTTTAGCAGAGGCAAAAAAGCTAATTGCAGCTGGAGATACTAAAGAAGGAGGGGTACAATTACTACGTGCATATCGTGGTATTCCTAAAAACAAAGCACTGATAAAGTTTTTAAGTGAAGAAGGGATCAAACAATTACTTCAAAAAACTGAAAATGCTTATATGCAGGATAACAATAGAGAAATGCATAAGATCGATGCAGAACTTTATTATGTTATTGATGAAAAAAATAATCAGATTGAATTATCAGATAAAGGTGTAGATTATCTTTCCGGGAAAGATGATCCCGATTTCTTTGTAATGCCTGAAATGGGTATTGAGATTGCTAAAATTGAAGCACAAGGCCTTTCGGCAGAAAAAGAAGCTGAGCTTAAAGAAAATTTGTTTCGTGATTTTGGAATTAAATCCGAGCGTATCCATACTTTAAATCAGTTATTAAAAGCTTACGCATTGTTTGAAAAGGACAATCAGTACGTTGTTATGGATAACAAAGTAATGATTGTAGATGAGCAAACTGGTCGTATTATGGATGGACGTCGTTATAGTGACGGATTACACCAAGCGATCGAAGCTAAAGAAAACGTAAAGATTGAAGCTGCCACACAAACCTTTGCTACGGTAACACTTCAAAATTACTTTAGGATGTATCGCAAGTTGTCTGGTATGACGGGTACTGCGGTAACAGAAGCAGGTGAACTTTGGGAGATCTATAAATTAGATGTGGTAGAAATTCCTACCAACCGCCCTATTGCCAGAGATGATCGTGAAGATTTAGTATATAAAACTAAGCGTGAAAAATATAATGCTGTAATTGATGAAGTAACAAAACTATCACAATCTGGTCGTCCGGTACTTATTGGTACCACCAATGTGGAGATTAGTGAGTTACTTGGCAAGATGTTGAGTATTCGTAAAGTACCACATAACGTCTTAAATGCAAAATTGCATAAAAAAGAAGCAGATATTGTGGCAGAAGCTGGTAAACCAGGGCAAGTAACTATAGCTACCAATATGGCTGGTCGTGGTACCGATATTAAATTAATAGATCAGGTTAAAGATGCTGGTGGATTAGCCATTGTGGGTACAGAACGTCACGATTCGCGTCGTGTAGATAGACAGTTACGTGGTCGTGCTGGTCGTCAGGGAGATCCGGGAAGCTCGCAATTTTATGTGTCTCTAGAAGATAATTTAATGCGTTTATTTGGTAGTGAGCGAATTGCGAAAATGATGGACAGAATGGGATTAAAAGAAGGCGAAGTAATTCAGCATTCTATGATCTCTAAGTCTATTGAGCGTGCACAGAAAAAAGTAGAAGAAAACAACTTTGGAGTACGTAAGCGATTATTAGAGTATGATGATGTGATGAACGCTCAACGTGAGGTAGTATACAAACGACGTTACCATGCTTTATTTGGAGATCGTTTACGCGTAGATCTTGCTAATATGATCTACGATACTTCAGAAGGTATTGCGCAAACCAATAAAGATGCTAACGATTTTAAAAATTTCGAATTCGAATTAATTCGTTATTTCTCGATGAGTTCTCCAATTACAGAAGAAGAGTTTGGGAAACTTAGCGAACAAGATATCGCTTCAAAAATTTATACAGCAGCATTTGATCATTATAAAGAAAAAATGCGTCGTAATGCAGAGATTGCATTCCCTGTCATTAAAAATGTATACGAAACACAGCGTAATCAGTTCCAACGTATAGTAGTACCATTTACAGATGGTATTAAAAGTTTACAAGTAGTTACCGATTTAGAGAAAGCTTATGAAACTAATGGTAAGCAATTAATTACCGATTTCGAGAAAAACATCTCATTAGCCATTATTGACGATGCCTGGAAAACACATTTACGTAAAATGGATGAGTTAAAGCAATCGGTACAATTAGCGGTACATGAGCAAAAAGATCCTTTATTAATTTATAAGTTCGAATCGTTCGAGCTGTTTAAACAAATGATCGATCAGGTAAATAAAGATGTGATCTCTTTCTTATTTAAAGGGGAGTTACCACAAGAAACCACAGATACTATCCAGGAAGCTAGAACTAGACGTAAAGAAAAGTTAGAAACGACTAAAGAAGAGATTCCTAATATGGATGAGCGTTCTGCACAAAGTAGAGCTGCTGGCGGTAATACACAAGCGCAACAAGTGGTAGAAACTATTGTACGTGATAAACCAAAAATTGGGCGTAACGATCGTGTTACCATTAAAAATGTGATGAATGGTGAAAATAAAACCCTTAAATACAAACAAGCAGAACACTTAATTGCTAAAGGTGATTGGGTTTTGGTTGAAGATTAATTAATTCTTGCGAAAGCAGAGATCCTATAAAATAAAATCCTGATAGCAACAAATATGCTATCAGGATTTTTTCTTACATTTAATAAAAATATCTGTAATACACATATAAGAGATATATAGTTACTAAAGTAACTATATATCTACGTTAGGCAACATATGAAACCAACAAAACGCAAATGAAAAAACAATTATTTACTTTAATAATTCTATTAGCCTCATTCTTAACTTTTGCACAAGAAAAATTTGAACCAACAATTCTAATACTTCCCCCAAATGAAACAAAGTATGAGAAATCATTCAAGAAAGAAATAGCAGAATACAACAGCAGTATTGAAAAAAACAACAATACTTCAGAAACAGAATCTTATCTTAATTCTGAAGATTTTTTATCACAACCCGAAAACATTCGAGAGATGATAAAAAGTGAAATAGAATTTACTAAAAACATAGATTTTTTTAAAAATGCAAGTTCTATTTCCGAACAATTTTTAGCATATCGTTTTTTTGAAAAATTCCCAAATCTATTAATTATTCTAAAAGACAAAAAAAGTGATGGTTCTTTAAATAATTTAAAAAGTATATCCGAAAATGAGAAATTTCAGTATGTTCTTAATTTCTCAAAAATTGAGTTGTACAAACAAAATGATGTTGGTTATGCCAAAATCAAAATTGAACTATTTGACAACATATCAAACTCTATAGTTTTAGATAAATCTTATATTGGAGATTGGAATAATCCAGGATTTGAGTTTGCGTGTACTAATGAATCAATTAACTGTACAATTAACAATGCTTTGTCGAAAGCATTGAACGATATTATTTACACAGTTGCAATTAACAGTCCGACATTAAAAAAAGAAAAACAATTAAGTCAAGAAAGATTTAATATTCTTTCAAATGAATATTTAAGAAAAGAGTTTGATGAGCAATTTTTAAAAACCATTTTATCTAACAATAATGATAAACCTTTTCAATTATTGCTAAATGCTGACGAAACAAAATTTGTAGCTTTTTTTATTGAACAAGTCTCTTCTCAAGATTTTAAAGGTTTAACTAAAAATAAGAAAGATAAAAACGTAAAAATCATTTCACCAAATGACATTAAGGACAAGAAGTTTCTCGAAGAAATTCCAAGAACATATGCTTACATTATAAAAGCTGTGAAATACAATGATAAATGGTATTATGAAAAATCAAAAGTTACTTATTTTCAAGCAAACTCAATAAATGAAGGACAAGAACAATATTTTAATAATCTTCAACAATGGAATTTTTTCAAAGAAAATTCAACAGAATTAAATCCTGACTTTTGGGAAACAAATTTATTTGAAAAAGTCCCTGATTTAAAAAAAGACCCAGATTGGGATAAATATGGAGAATCGATATGGAAAACTGATGAAGTTAATAATCGAAATTACATTGGATTATACGAAATTGTTGCTGACTCTTTAAGAAAAGAGAAACAATCAAAAAACACTGCTTTTGAAGAAAAACTAAATAAAAACATTTTTAACCCTGCATATGAAATTTTAAAGAAAAATAATCCTAACAATTATTCAAAATTATCTGTTCATTCTTTAATATATTCAGAAAACAGAGGTTTAGCAATTAATCCTGTGTTAGTAACCGACAAGGAAGGAATTAAAAAACTTCACTATTTCTTGGCTTTTAATGATTCCCAAAAATTATATGAATGGAACTATTTTGAGCCTGTAACTATTAAAGGTAATTTATTTGGAAGCAAGGTTGTTGACCAAATTGGTTCTGTAACCGAATGGAATTTTTCCGTTGACAATCTAAATGATGACAAATTTTGGAATCAATATGTTTTACTAAAACAAGGAAGTGATTATAAATATTTAAAGGAAATAAAAAAATAAAGCCAGCTGGTAACAACGTGTATAAGCCATTACTTGGTCAGAGCTACTTTGGAAAATTCTTGCGGATTTTCCAACTGAGTTTTGTACTTGGATTGGTTCACGCTAAACCACGCAACGGCTCATACACAAACCGTTGTAACCAATGCGAAAATCCTAAATGGTAAGAATATATTTTGATAAGCAGATTTTTAGTCATCTCTTCAAACAAGAGAAAAGTCAATATGTCAAATTATTAGAAAAAATAAGAATTCAAAAAGCAAGTTTATTTTGTTATTCTCATGCTCATTTACTTGATTTAAAAAACGATAAAACAGATATAAAATATTCAGAGTTAAAATTTATCGATTCCATTGTGAATGATAATTATCTCTCTTACCACGCAATTGAAAAAAAGACATCTTGTTATTTAGCAAGACCTTTAGAGGCATTCGCTGATGTTGAAAATGAAACAGATCACATTGACTTCTCTAGTTTGTTTGACTTTGACACAAGTAATTTAAATCCTGAAGAATTAGAAAAAATTCAAGCTGCAAAAACCTTATTAACCGAAACTAAATTAGATTTTAATTTCCCTGGACTTGAAAATATGGATTCAGAATTATCTGATCCATTAAAAAACATTATTCCAGTTGGAGAAGAACCAATGTCAATAATGCAATGGGGCGAAAAGTTTTTAGGGATGGTAAATAATATGAAAGAAGATAAAACCATTTATAAGGGTTTAAGAAATCTCACTGATAAGCATATTAATAACGGGAAATTTACAATTGAATATGATGAAATCGATTTTAATGAAGACCTAAAAGATTCTCAACTTCAAAAAACTTTTACTGAATATGTAAATAGTAATCTAAATCCCAATGGTGATAAAGAAATTTCAAAATATGATTTTTTTAATAATGCCTATTTTACTCTAGATATATTAGGGATAAGCAAAGAACCATCAAAAAGTGTAAGATTCAATAATATGCTAAATGATGGAATTCACAGTTATTATGGAGCTTATTGTGATTGTGTAGTGTCTGATGACCAAGGTTTTCTTAAAAAGACAAGAGCGCTCTACAAACTACTTGGAATTGACACAAAGGTTATGCATGTGGATGATTTTATAAAGTCATTTGATTTCATTGTAGAAAAAGAAGAAAAAGACCAAATAGCTTTCTCTAAACTATTAATCAATGATTTAAAAAATGGTTTAGTAATTGATTCATACAAATCATTAGATAGAAATAGAGAAACTGAAACAATTAAACCTGTTCATCACTATTTAGGATTTTTTAATAGAATAGATAAAATTCATGAAGATGGAAGAAACTATTTGTATTTCTATCGAATAACTAAGAATTATTCGAAGTTCACTTTCATCCGAGAATATGAATTAGTTGTTAATAATGCAATAGAAATCTTTGGAACTGATATGTATTTCAAAGAAAAATTTGAATGGGAAAAAGAGAAAGATTTAATTCAATCAGGAAATTGGCAAGGTAGAACTTGGGAATTTGATAGCTATACTCTAAAAATTGAGTGTAATAAAGGTTCTGGCGATTTAAGTATATTGATATCAATAAATTAAAAATGCACAGGCTACAACAACGTGTATAACCAATTGCTTGGTTTGTGTGTACTCGGAAAATCCTAGCGGATTTTCTATTCGGTTTGTATTTGCTAACTTAGTACCAACACAACCTAACATACACAAACACAATGTGTGTAAATCACAAAAAATAATAAAATAGCAATTCAATGAAACAAAACGGATCTGTTATAATTCCAACCATGAGATACAAAGATGCCCCAGCAGCTATTGAATGGCTCTGTAATGCTTTTGGGTTTGAAAAGCATTTGGTTGTGCCAGGTGCAAATGAAACTATCACTCATGCTCAGTTAAGTTTTGGTAATGCTATGATCATGCTAGGGTCTGAAAATGATAGCGAATATGATAAATTCGTCAAGACACCAAAAGACTTAAATGGAATTAATACACAAACTCCGTATATTATTGTTGAAGAAATTGATGACCATTATAATAGAGCAATTGCAGCTGGAGCAACAATAATTTTAGATATAAAAGATCAGGATTATGGTGGTCGTGGCTACAGTTGTAAAGATCCAGAAGGATATATATGGAATTTTGGCTCATACAATCCATGGGCATAATAAAAAATTAAAAGCTTACACACAAAAAAAGCTATAAACCTATTATCGCCTTGCAAGACAGCAACGCCTTATAACCAAACTGTTAATAGTTATTAGAAAGACCAAAAAACGAAAATTAAATGCTAAAAAAAATACTTTGGGGAATACTAACTATTGCTATAATAGGAGGCGTCTTTGGTTATTATAAATATCAAAAAATAATGTCTCCTAATGTTCCTGAAAAACTAGAGAATAATATTGTTATTATTCCAACTAATTCCTCATTTAATGACGTCGTTGAAATCCTCTATAAGAATAACCAAATTATAGATACCGTTTCGTTTCGTGAAGTGTCGGAGATGATGAATTATAAAAAAAGTATCATGAGATCCGGAAGGTATAAAATTATTCCATCCTGGAGTAACCGCTCATTAATCAGTCATCTTAGAGCAGGAGAACAAGAAACTGTAAATTTAGTTTTAACTCACGGTTGGTTATTAGAAGATGTCGCAGGCAAAGCTTCTGGATTTATAGAAAGTGATTCAACTGATTTGATTAATCTTTTTCAAAATGAGAATTATATAACCAAATTCGGATACACCGCTGAAACTCTAATGAGTTTGTTTGTTCCTAATACATATGAATTTTATTGGAACTCAAATGAAAAGGATTTTTTTGAAAGAATGATTAAAGAACATAAGCGTTTTTGGAATTCCAACAATAGACTTACAAAAGCTAAAAAAATAGGATTGACTCCTGAAGAGGTTTATACCTTAGCTTCAATTGTGGAAAGGGAAATATCAAAAGATGAAGAAAAAAAACGAGTAGCAGGGTTATATCTAAATCGAATTAAAATAGGTATGAAGTTAGATGCAGACCCTACGGCAAAGTTTGCAACAAGAGATTTTAAAGCGACAAGAATTTTATATAAACATATTCGTTTCGAGTCTCCATATAACACTTATTTGCACAGAGGGCTACCTCCTGGACCAATAAGTATGGCATCTATTAAAAGTATTGATGCTATTTTGAATTCAGAAGAACACAATTTTTATTATATGTGTGTTGATCCAGATAATCCGGGATATCACCTTTTCGCAGAATCTATAACTGAGCATAATAAAAATGCCAGAAGGTATCATCGTTGGTTAGATAGAATAGAGAATAAAAATACTAACTAAAGGTACATATTACGGGTTCATGTTTGCTGAACAGCAAATGAATGATATCTTATTTAGTAGAAAATCAACTGCTAGTTGTTCTCCTTTTTTTTCCTAATTCGTAGTGTTTTGATATTTCACTAATTTAAAAAAAATTAACCTATTCTTTTAATATTATGAGTTTTGCCTTTGTGAATTTTCAACTTTTTTAATATACTCTGTTGGAGTAACCTTTGTTATCTCTTTAAATGCTTTGTAAAAGGTAGATTTAGAATTAAATCCAACTTCTAGCGCAATAGAAACCAAAGTCAGTTCTTTATGATTATTGTTATCAATTCTTTCTAAGAAATCTTTAACTCGATATTCGTTAACCAGTTCGTAAAACGTTTTTTTATAAATGTTATTTAGAACCCATGATAATTTATTAGTTGTTGTATTAATTTCATTCGCTAGAATAGACAAACTTAATTCTGGTCGACAATACCCTTTCTTTTCTTTTAAGAAGATATCAATTAGGTTTTTAATCTCATTTATTTGTTTTTCGTCAAGCTTATTCTTTTTTTTAGGTCTGTTTTCTTTCTTAGAAGGAAAACGAATTTTAAATACTTCTGGGTATTTTAAATTATAAAAACCTACAATATAAATCTGTATCCCAAAGATTAAACAAGATATATCCCAAATCATTCTAATATCAATTGGTAATTTAATAACAAAACGCTCAAGAATTCCTAACAACCAAAAAATCATATAAATCAATAAACCAATCAACATGATCTCTACATATTTTACAATGGTTTGATTAAAGGACAGTTCTTCTTCTTCGTTTTTCTTATAGTAATTCAACAATCTATTAGATTTGAATAAATAAGCAGAAATAAAGACAAAAAATATGACGTCATTCCAAAACAATAAAGTATTAAAATAGCCACTCAAATCTTCTATTGAATCATAAATATAAATATGAAAAAAACAGAATCCTAAATACAATAGTGCTGGCAGATAGTGATAGAATGCTAACTGATAATTTCCATTTTTATAAAAAAGTAGCCGCCTAATATACGTATAAACGAAAGGCCCAATAAAAAGATATAAAGCATTAATGATGTTACCATATCGTCTCAAAAAATCTCTTTCAAATTGATGACCTAAAGCTCTTTCGAATAAAAAAAGGCTATAAATAACCAATAAGTACTGTATAACCCTGTTTGCTCCTGTATGCTTTTTAGGAATATACTGAATAGCAAAAATCAAAAACAAACACTGGCCAATAATTAATACTAGAAAAAGTTCATATGGCGATATACTCATCCACTTAAAATTTTAACATTGTTGTGTTTTAATCTAACATAAAAATACGTTTTATATTATTTTATTTAGTTAGAACTTAATCTTTATTTATACAAGGATTAAGAAAATAGTCTGATACTATAGTTTAGGACATCTAAGTAACTAAAATTGGCACATCTGATAACAAAAAAAGTTTTCTTTACAAGAAATTAATTTACAAATTATGAGATCTAATTATTTATTCATTCTTATTGCCTGTCTATTATTATCATGTAAAAACAGTAGTCAATCAAAATCAAACAATACACTATCAAACGAAATTGAGAACTTATCTTTTTCAACAGTAGACTTTACAAAAGTTAAAGGTAAAATACAGAATTATTCAAAACAATTCAATTTACATACCGATGCTTACCTAAGCATTATTTTTAACTTAGATAAACCACTTATACAAAGTCTTCAAAAATTAGCTCCAACCTTATCAGAAGATGAATTATTAAGCAAAGGAAATTTTCAATTTTCATATTTGGTAGACGGAAAACTAATTCATGTAGAGAATTTAGGTACCGGAGCAGGACCAAAAACCCGAAAAACAGAGAAGCTTAGACAAGTAATACCATTAGTAACACCTGAGCGAATAAATTTTTGGGGTTGGTATATGTGGCAACGATTTATGAAAGTTAATGGTGGGCAAGATGCATTTACAGAGGGAAACCATACGTTAAGCATCGAAGTAAGACCTTATTTAAACGAAGATGTATTAAAAGTTGGTTCGCTTTTGGCAAAAGGAAATGTTGCTGTAGAAGTTCCTAAAATAGTTATAGACGAAAATTTAGTTCCTGTTCAAAAAATAAAGCCAAATAGTGGATGGGAAATTTCTAAAGATAATTTTGATGTTAACAAGATTGAAGCTCTCAATAGAAAAATAGCAGAAGGTAGATTTAATGATATTAATGGAATTGTGGTGATAAAAGAAGGCGAACTTTTAATAGAGGAATATTTTAACGATGCAACAAGAGATAGTTTACACGATGTTAGATCTGTGGGAAAATCATTTGCCTCTACAATTATGGGTATTGCCATTAAAGAAAAATTTATAAAAAACGAAAATGCTTTGTTAAAAGACTTTTATGATTTAAAATCCTATAAAAATTATAGTGCAAAAAAAGATGCTGTAACATTAAAATCACTTTTAACCATGAGTTCTGGATTTTTGGGTGATGATGATGACTATGAAAGTCCGGGGACTGAAGATAAAATGCAATCTTCTGATAACTGGGTAAAATTCACGTTAGATTTACCTATGCATAAAGACAAAATAATAGGTAAGGATTATAATTATTTCACTGCAGGGACTAATTTGCTTGGAGATATTATTCATAAATCGGTTCCCAATGGACTTGCTTCTTATGCCGATAAAAAATTATTTGCCCCATTAGGTATTGCCAATTATAAATGGTTTTATACGCCTCAAAATATTGTATACACAGGTGGAGGCATACGACTACGAGCTATTGATTTTGCAAAATATGGACAATTATATAAAAACAAAGGGCTTTGGAATGGTAAACAAATTCTCACTAAAGCTTGGGTAGAAAAAAGTTTAGCCAAACAAGTATCGCAGGATTATGGAGGAATAAAAGGCTTTCATTACGGTTACCTTTTCTGGAATAGAGTATATACAGTTAATGGCAAAAACCACGAAGTTTCTTTTTCTGTTGGTAATGGAGGTAATAAGATTCTCATTTTTAAAGATATTCCTTTTGTTATTGTCATTACTGCTTCTGCTTATAACCAACCAGGCGCTCACGCAAATGTTGATAAAATGGTGACTGATTATATTTTACCAGCTGTATTAACTGAAAAATAAGGTAATACTTTATTATATAAAAAGAAGCTTTACTTTTACTTTGAATAGACAAAACTTAAAACATATGCGTTTAATAATTAATTTTCTTTTCTGGTGCCTATTAATTCCCATAATAGGTTATTCTCAGAAAACAGATGAGCGTCTTAAATATCTGGGTCAAAAGCCGCCAACTATAAGCTCAGAGAGATTCGCACCAGGTCTTATTTCTAAAAAGGGGGTATATGAGTTTGGATCTGTTTTTAATAAGGATGCCACCGAGTTTTTCTATGGAGTAAATGTCAATGGGAAAGAAGAGATTCGATTTTCAGAACTGGTTGGAAGCAGTTGGAGTACTCCAAAAACAATTCTTAAACATGAACGATATGGTTATAACGATCCCTTTCTTTCTCCTGATGAGAATCGATTATATTTTATTTCTCAGAGAACTTTAGATGGCAGAAGCAACAAACAAGATTATGATATCTGGTATGCTGAAAGGGTTGAAGATGGGTGGTCAGAACCCATTAATGTCGGGTCAAACATTAACACAAAAGGAAATGAATATTACATTTCTTTTACCAACGATGGCACCATGTATTTTTCTTCAAACAAAAATAGATCTAGTTTTGATATTTATACTTCAAAATTCGTTGACGGAGAATTTCAAAAGCCTATTGCGTTAAGTGATTCAATTAACACTTCAAATTACGAAGCAGATGTTTTTATCGATCCAAACGAATCTTATATTATTTTTTGTGCCAATCGTCCAGAAGGACTAGGGAGAGGTGATCTTTACATTAGCTTCAAGAATACTGATGGAACATGGACAAAATCTATTAATATGGGAGAGAAAATAAATACAAAAGGTCATGAGCTCTGCCCTTTTGTATCTAAAGATGGTAAATATTTATTTTATACAAGTAATCAAGATATTTATTGGGTAAGTGCAGAGATTATTAATGTAATAAAAAAGAAAGAAAACCGCAATTGAAAAAGTATTGTCTATAAATAAACAAATCCTATATCATTATAATTAGGATTTTAAACTCTAGGAAAAAAAGATAATAGTAATATATTCCTGTTTCTATTTTTACAGAAATTAAAGAGGTTTACTGCATGATAACATTACTATACTTTGCGTTGATAATAATTGTTTTATCGGTACTTGAATTATCTTTAGAGAATGAAGAACTGCTAGTTCCTGCTTTTTTATCTGGATGCGAAAAACGTGTACGATTACCTTGATACTCTAAATTATAAGCGCTCTTAGGTAGCTGTACAATAGCATCTGTATTTTCTAATATCAAGTTTAAATTTTTAAAAGAATTTGAAATACTATTAATTTCTAGATCTCCAAAGCTTCCATTAATAATAGCATTACCTGTTAACTCCCCTACTGTAATATTTGATGAGTTGGAGTTTAACCTTAACTTGTTTACACGTTTTAAATGTGTGTTCTCTCCATAGTTTAATTTTAATTCGCCTAAGTTCCAGTTATCAACTTCAATAGTTGAGTAAGAAGCATCGATGGAGGTTTCCCCTCCATCAATACCTACTGCTAATAACAATGAGTGTGATAAATCTGCATTTAAATTATGTACCACAGATGCAAACTTAAGTTCGCCATGACGAACATTTACTTTAAGTTTTGTATCCTTAGGCATTTTAATTTTTATGGTTTTAATCACTTTATTATTTTTTAAGCTTTTACCATCACGATTTAATCTTATTACTCTATTATTTCTGTGTATGTTCCCCTCTTCATCAAGATCTTCTACACGCTCTACAAGCTCTCTAATCTCTCTCTGGAAATCACCATTTTCGTCTTCAAATTGCTCTGCAAACTTTTCTGCCCAAACTTCAATGTCTTTTCCATACTTATCTTCAAACTCGTCTCCCCATTTTTCGATATTCTTTAACCAATCGCTATTTTCAAAACGTTTTCCGAGTTTCTCACCCCATTTCTCCATATCTTTTGCCCATTTACCTTCAAACTTCTTACCGAATTTCTCTCCCCATACTTCCATTTCTTTAGACCATGCATCAAAATCTGTTTTTGCAAACTCTTTTGCCCAAGCTTCCATCTCATCAGAATACTCTTTACCATACTCTTCTTCGTATTCTTTTTTCCATTTCTTAAGATAACTGTCACCATCTTTTTTGTACTCATCAAAGTCAAAATTAAAATTATGAACTCCTTTTGGTAAGTCTGGTAAATCTGGAAAGTTTGGCATGTGTGGCATCTCTGGAATACCAGGAACTTCTGGAATTTCTGGAATTTCTGGGAAATCTGATATCACAATCTTTAAATCTTTCATTGCATCACCTATAACATGATCTAAATCAAGATCTAAATCAAGATCATTCCAAGTATGAATTCCGCTGCCTTTTGTAGAAATTGTAACATTACTACCAAAGCCATCAATATCTACATCCCAATTTTCTAAAATTTTCTGAAGATCTTCTTTACTCAATTCTTTACTTTCAATATAAGCTTCTACTTGAATTTCGTTTTTACTCCAAGACTCAATTTCAATATTAGTATAACTTGTATTTAAGTTTAAAGTAACATCCTTATTAGCACTTACGGTCTGTTTTGTTTTCTCTAATTTTTGCTGAGCATTTAAATTAAAGCCTATTAAACAAACTAGAGCTATTATTATTTTATACTGTTTCATTTTTTTGATTTTTAATATAAGTATACCCACTTATATAATGTTTTTAGAATTATTTAATTCGCTTAGTTTTTCTTTTAAACGATACATTAAGTTTAAACGTAATTTTAAATTCTCGATAGACGCATTAATAGTCTGTTCGTTTGGTCCAGACTCAACAAGTTCTGTAACTAATAATTCATATTCTTTATTTAACTCTTCCAAACGTTGTAAATACCCATCAAAAAGCTCTTTAGTTTCTGGCGTAACTTTCATTTTAGATAACTCTAAATTAATACTCGCCAAATAATAATCTTCAACTTTTTTTAATTGAGGAGATACTTCTCCTATAGATTTTGTTTGCCCTTCTGATGGAGTTGTTGTACTTATCTCTGTTGGAACTTCACCACCTGTGTTCGATAAAAATTGATATGCACTAAAACTTAACCCTAATAATATTATCACACTTGCTGCAATATTTAAAACTGAAAATTTGCGTTTTATGGATTGTTCAGGAAGCGCTTCATCTAATTTTTTTAGAAATCGTGTTTCGTGCCCGTTAGGCATTTTATCGTTACTTGTCTTAACTTCATTTTCGAACAACTTTTTAATGTCTTGTGCCATTTTGTAATATTATAAGTTCGTCTCTTAATTTTGTCTTACCTCGAGATAATTGTGTTCGTGATGCAACTTCTGTAATGTTTAAAATCTCTGCAATTTCTTGATGGTCGTAACCTTCAATTAAATAGAGCATCACCACGTATTTGTACTTATCTGGTAAATTATGTATTGCATTTTTTACTTCTTCTAAAGTAATTGCATCATCTACTAACCATTCGTCTTCATAATTAGAGTCGACTACCTTGAGGTGCACCTCATCTAATTCCAACAATTGTTGTTTTTTAGATTTTATTAAGTCTATGCTCTTATTAATAACGATACGTTTTAACCAAGCCCCAAAAGTGACTTCTCCTTTATACTGATCTAGTTTTGCAAATGCTTTAATAAAGGCCTCTTGTACGATATCTTCAGCTTCAAAAGAATCCTTTACAAAACGTTTTGCTACAATAAACATCCCATCACAATATTGGTTATACAGTTGCAACTGCGCTTTACGATTGTTTCGTTTGCATTGTTCTACAATATCAATTGTAAGTGTACTCACGTTTTGGTTTTGGTTAGGTTTCGTCGAATTCTAACTTTAGAACTCAACATAAAGACGACAACAAATTTAAGATGTTGCAAAAAAGGTAAATATTTTTTTACTCCTATTAAAACAAAGTATAACAAAATCACGTTTTTGTATTAAAATATTAAGGTTTTAAATATCTTTATATCCAAAAATTAATCTTGTAATTAGTAACTATGAATCGTGTTTTAAAAGGAATCATCTTTTTATTATTAATAGCTGCAGTTGGCATATTTATATATGCATATACTGGTGGTGATTTATTCAAAAAGCCTTTAAGTCCAAAAGATACTGTAGAGTTTAAATTAAATGATCTAAACTTAGAAGTATTTTACAATCGCCCTTCTAAAAGAGATCGAGATATTTTTGGAGCTTTAGTAGCTTACAATAAAGTATGGCGAACTGGTGCTAATGAAGCAACTACTTTTGAAACTAATAAACCTCTTAAAGTAGGTAATGACTCTTTACCAGCTGGTAAATACACGTTGTGGACTATCCCTAATGAAGATAAATGGAAGGTTATTTTTAATACAAAGCAATATCCTTGGGGTGTAGATGATGCAATGCGACCATTAAGAGAGCCTGAATTTGATGCCGTAAGTATTGATGTTCCTGTTGAATCTATAAATAATATAGTAGAACAGTTTACAATTGCTTTTGATAATTCTACAGATAACTTATCTTTAACAATGGCTTGGGATCAAACCAAAATTACAGTGCCATTAAAATAAATTTTGCAAAACAACAAAACACATAAAAGTGCTTTGCACGAACAAGAAGGTGTTTCTCAACCTGAGATTACTGATAAAAATGCGATTTCTAAAATAAAAAGTAATCGAAAAAAGCAACCTAGTGCAGAAGAATTAACCGCAGGTATTTTTAAAGGTAATATCACATCGCTAAGCCAAGCTATTACTTTAGTAGAAAGCAAAAATTTAAAGCACCTACAAAAAGCCAATACTATTATTACGAATTGCTTACCAAAAGCAAATAAATCTATTAGAATAGGAATAACTGGTGTTCCAGGTGTTGGAAAAAGTACTTTTATAGAATCTTTTGGAAAACATCTTACCAACTTAGGTAAAAAAGTAGCTGTTCTTGCAGTAGACCCAAGTAGTTCTATTACTGGAGGAAGTATTTTAGGTGATAAAACCCGAATGGAAGATCTAGTAAAAGATAAAAATGCTTTTATACGACCTTCTGCTTCTGGAGATTCTTTAGGTGGTGTTGCCAGAAAAACACGAGAAACCATTATTTTATGTGAAGTTGCTGGATTTGATACTATTATTATAGAAACTGTTGGTGTAGGACAAAGTGAAACGGCAGTACACAGTATGGTTGATTTCTTTTTATTATTGAAGTTAGCCGGTGCTGGAGATGAGCTACAAGGTATTAAACGCGGTATTATAGAAATGGCTGACGCTATTGTTATTAATAAAGCAGATGGCGATAATTTAAAGCAAGCTAAACTGGCTAAAGTAGAGTTTAACCGTGCACTTCACCTTTATCCTGAAAAAGAATCGTTTTGGACTCCTAAAGTATCGCTTTGCAGTGCTTTAAACCATGAAGGTATTGATGAAGTTTGGCAAATGATATTAGGGTATATTTCACTAACACAGGAGAATCATTTTTTTGAGCAAAAACGTAATGATCAAAATAAATTTTGGTTACTACAAACTATAGAAGAAAAATTAAAGTCAGATTTCTTTAATCGAGAAGCTATAAAGAAAGAGCTAAAATACCAATTACAATTAATAGAAAACCATCAAACTACACCTTTTGCTGCGGCAGACGTACTATTAAATTTATAGATGAATTATAAATTAACAATCATTGTTCCTGTTTATAATGAAGAAGATAATTTATATCGTGTTGAAAAAGAACTACTCGATTATATAAAAATTGCATTATATCCTACTTGTGTTTTATTTATAAATGATGGTTCTATAGACAGCAGTCAAGAGTATATTGAAGACATCTGTACTAGAAATACGTCATTCAATTTTATTTCTTTCGAAAATAATAGTGGATTAAGCGCTGCAATGAAAGCTGGTTTTGATCATACAAAAACTGAATTAGTAGGTTATATAGATGCTGATCTACAAACTACACCTCAAGATTTTAATCTATTACTAAAACATATTGAAGAATACGATTTAGTTACTGGAATAAGAACCAATCGAAAAGATTCTCTTATTAAAAATATCTCTTCAAAAATAGCAAACAAAACACGTAGAGTTTTTACTCGTGATGGAATGGATGACACTGGATGTCCTTTAAAAATAATTAAAACAGATGTTGCTAAATGCATTCCTATGTTTAAAGGATTACATCGGTTTTTACCAGCAATGGTTTTATTACAAAAAGGAAAGGTCACCCAAATTCCTGTACAACATTTTCCAAGAATTGCAGGGAAAACTAAATTTGGTATCTTGAATCGTTTTTTAGGACCTTTAAGTGATTGTTTTATCTATTTATGGATGAGAAAAAAATACATTAATTATAATGTAACTAAACAAAATTAATGAAAGATTGGTTAGTATACTCTATAGGTTTTTTGGCGCAATTATTATTTTCGTCTAGACTTATCTTACAATGGATTATTTCTGAAAAACAAAAGAAAGTTGTTACTCCTGTACTATACTGGATTTTGAGTTTAATAGGTGCTATTTTTCTTTTTGTTTATGGATCATTACGAAATGATTTCGCCATAATGCTAGGGCAAACACTTACTTACTTTATTTACATTAGAAATTTACAATTACAAAAGCAATGGAAAAAAATATCAGTAGCTTTTAGATGGTTTCTTATTCTAATTCCTGCTGTTGCTATTATTTATTACCTCAATGATATAAGTAAGGTGGAATATTTATTTTTTAATGAAACGCTCCCAATATGGCTATTACTCTTGGGGATTGTTTCTCAAATAGTATTTACATTTCGATTTGTTTACCAGTGGATGTATTCTGAGAAATACAAAAAATCTACCTTACCTTATGGTTTCTGGTTATTAAGTTTAATAGGTGCTATATTAATTCTAATCTATGGTATTATTAGAAAAGACATTGTACTTATTGCAGCGAGTGCTTTTGGTAGTTTTATATACGCACGAAACTTAATTCTCTTGAGGGAGAAATCGTTTTCTTAAATAGATTTG
Source organism: Flavobacteriaceae bacterium (assembly GCA_003443635.1). Taxonomy (NCBI): domain Bacteria; kingdom Pseudomonadati; phylum Bacteroidota; class Flavobacteriia; order Flavobacteriales; family Flavobacteriaceae; species Flavobacteriaceae bacterium. Next base: position 2,852,518 of record CP031964.1, read on the forward strand.
TAGTTTATAAAAACCTAAACCAGCCATGGCTCCAAAAGCCATTCCGCAGATAATATCCAGAGGGTAATGTACTCCAACATAAATGCGACTATAAGCAACAATTACACTCCATATAATTAAAACAAATATTAGTTTTTTATAATAGGGCTTTAGCAACAATCCTCCAAAAACAGCTGCAGCCATAGAGTTAGCTGCATGGCCTGAAAAGAAACCATATCTACCACATCTTTCTGCAACAAATCTCATTATACTTTGTAATTCTTCTTCCCTACACGGCCTTGGGCGTTTTACTAAAACATATTTAAATAAATTGGTGATTTGATCTGTAAATGCTATTAACGCTGCAATAACAATAACTAAAAGCAACAACGTTTTTAAGCCAAACTTTTTATAAACCAAAAAAAGTAATGCTGCATAAAGTGGTATGAATGTTAGTTTATTGGTAATGATTAACCAAAGGTTGTCCCAAGTTTCACTTCCTAAATTATTTAAAAATAAAAATAGTTCTTTATCGTATTCTAAAAGTTGATCTAACATATTAATCGTCGTATCGTGAAACTTCTCTATCGTAAAATGCTGTTGCGTCTGCTATGAGTTGTTCGGTTTCATTAAATAATTCTTTTTCATCATGTTGATCAAAATCTTCTAACCACTCTACTTCATCATTCTCTAGATTAATAATAAATCTAGGGAAATTTGTATGAACCACAAAAATAGCATTTGGGAAATCTGTATTGTCACCGAGTATAAATTTTGGAAGCTCCATAATACGCTTATTTTTTATTTAGCAAAATTAATTTTTTTGTCAAATAATTAAATCGAATATACAACAAAATTGCCGCAGATGTTAATCCCATTAATAATCCTAGCCAAATACCAAAACTGCCATAAGCTTCTTCTTTTCCTAAAAAATAACTCACAGGAAAACCAATTAACCAGTATGCTATAAATGTAATTAATGTTGGTATTTTAACATCTTGCAATCCTCTTAAAGCTCCTAAAACCGTGACCTGAATACTATCACTTAACTGAAATATTGCTGCAGCAAGCAACAATTTGGCTGCAATTACAATAACTTCAGAAGTATCTAAAAAGTTTTCAGCATCATTTAAATCTACATACAATTTAGGAAGATCTTTATGAAATACTAAAAACACAATAGCAAAAACAAAAGCTAATCCTAGTCCTAATAAAAATATTGAAATCGCTATACGGCGTAATTCTTTAAATTGTTGCAAGCCTTTTTGGTTTCCTACTCTTATCATTGCAGCCACACTTAATCCCATAGCAACCATAAACGTCATTGACGATAAATTAAGTGCAATTTGATTTGCTGCTTGTGGATTTTTACCTAATGTCCCGCTAAGCCATACTGCTACTGTGAAAATCGCAACTTCAAAAAACATTTGCATAGCGCTAGGGAGTCCTAAATTGATTATTTTTTTAATCATTTTATTATCTAATACAAATAATTTTATATGTGTTACATATACTTTTGACTTCTCTTTATTTTTTAACAACCACCATAAAAAGAAGAGCATTATAAAACGAGATACTAAAGTTCCGACGGCAGCTCCAACGATCCCCATTTCTGGAAAACCAAATTTTCCAAAAATCAAGAGATAATTTAATACTACATTTATCACATTTGCTAAAATAGTAGCATACATAGGATACTTTGTCATAGACAAGCCATCGCTAAACTGCTTAAACGCTTGAAATATAATTAGAGGTACTAATGAAAATGCTACTAAATCTAAATATGGAATTGCGAGTACAACCACTTCTTCTGGTTGTTTCATTAAATACATTAGTGGTTTAGCAAGAAGTATTAGTCCAAACAAAATTAAACTCAACACTGAGCATAAAAACAAACCATGCTTAAAAGAAGATTTCCCTTTTATAAAATTAGTTTCTGAATCTGCCTCTGCTATTAAAGGAGTTATTGCTGTAGAAAAACCAATACCTAAAGACATAGCAATAAACACAAAACTATTCCCTAATGATACCGCAGCCAACTCTGCTGATCCCAATTGCCCTACCATAACGTTATCAACAAAACTCACAAAAGTGTGTCCTAACATTCCTAACATTACCGGAGTAGCTAATTTTAAATTGTATTTAAATTCTTTTGTATAGTTAACTAACACGTAATTTTTAAATATAATAGCGGCAAAGGTAACTTATGAAGTTGAGATTATTAATCAGAGATGAAAATTGTTAATAAATCAATTTTAAATACTTCATAACAAACCATTTAAGCTTTATTTTTACTATGAATTAACATTTTTCGATAATTTTAGTTTTTTAGAGGGATTTTTAAAATTATTTTTCAAAAAAATGTCGCATAAAAAAGACGATTCGTAGATGAATCGTCTTTTTTTATTTTATAATAGCATATCTGCTCTATTCTTCCTCATCATTATTTTCATTTTCTACATCTTCATCCAACAAATTAAGTAAATCGTTTTTTTGCAAAAGATTATACCAACGAATCACTTTTTTAATATCACTTGGATATACTTTGTCTTCATCATAATCTGGTAATACCTCAAAAAAGTATTCTTCTAAAACATCTTTACTACTTTTATGATTTATAGTTGTTTCTGCTCCATTTTCTTTAGTTCTGATTTTATCAAATACATCTCTAATTGGCACTTCTTCTGTAAGTGTATAAATTGCAATCTCACTTAACACGCTTACATTACTTCTTAAACTTACAGAGATTCGTTTCTTATCTTCTAACCCTTCAGCAATAAAGCCTCCCCTAGTTTGTGTCACTAATTTATATAATCCTGGTTTTTCTGAAATTGCTATAATAGTATCTAAGCCCATTGTATTACTAATTATTTTAAAACGGCAAATATCATTGCTTTGAGATTATTCTCAAAATATTATCGTTTCTTTTTTACATCAGGGAATTTCATTTTATAATCTATATTAATTTTCCCTTTAGATATGTTTAAAAGCTTCCCTTTTATTAGACGTTTTTTAAAATTAGATAGTTTATCTGTAAATAAAATACCTTCAATATGATCATATTCGTGTTGAATGACTCTAGCTAATAAGCCATCAAATTCTTTAATATGAGTTTTAAAATTTTCGTCTTGATATTCAATTTTGATATTTGGTTTCCTAAATACATCTTCACGAACATTAGGGATACTCAAACATCCTTCATTAAACACCCATTCTTCACCACTCTCTTCTAATATTTTAGCGTTAATAAATGTTTGTTTAAACTCTTTTAGTTTAGCTTGCTCTTCAGGACTAAGTGTATCATCATCTGCAAAAGGCGCTGCATCAACCAAAAAAACACGAATTGGTAATCCAATTTGCGGTGCAGCTAACCCTACTCCATAAGCATTGTACATGGTCTCATACATATTTGAAATTAATTCATTCAAATTAGGATAATCCGATGTTATATTTTTCCCAACCTTTTTTAGTACTGGGCTACCGTAAGCTGTAATTGGTAAAATCATTTCTAAATTTTAAGAGTACAAAAATACAATACTTTAAATGTTTAGTTGCAAAGAAACTGTGAAAAACTATTTATTATATAGATAACTTTGAAGTATTATTACAGCACTAATTTCATCAACTAAAGATTTATTTTGTCGTTGTTTTTTTTTAAGTCCACTATCTATCATAGTCTGAAATGCCATTTTAGAAGTAAAACGTTCATCTACACGTTTAATGGGGATAGCTGGAAATGATTTAGATAATTTTTTTAGAAATGGTTGAATTAATGTTTCACTTTCTGAAACTTCATTATTCATTTGCTTTGGTTCTCCTACTAAAAACAATTCAACATTTTCCTTACTTATATAATCGTTTAAGAAGGTTAACAATTCTTTAGTAGCAACAGTTGTTAATCCCGAAGCGATAATTTGCAGCTCATCTGTTACTGCTATTCCTGTTCGTTTTAATCCATAATCTATTGCTAAAATTCGCGCCATTAATATTTTTTCATTTTTTTAAATTCATTTTAATATATCGGTGAGACATGATATCCATTTTAATTATACTCATTGGCGTTAATTAAATAATTATAGATATTTCACAAAAATAGTATAATGAAATTAAGTATTTAAAATAGAGCACTTATCTTTGCGCAAAAAATTTACTTTTAATGAAAGATTTACAACAAATTATAGAAAATGCTTGGGAGAATAGAGCACTTTTATCAGAAACTGAAGTTATAGACAGTATACGTAAAGTAATCTCTTTATTAGACACTGGAGATCTAAGAGTAGCTGAACCTACTGCAAATGGTTGGCAAGTTAATGAATGGGTAAAAAAAGCAGTTGTTTTATATTTCCCTATTCAAAAAATGGAAACTTTAGAAGCTGGTATTTTTGAATATCACGATAAAATTCCTTTAAAAAGAGGTTATGCTGAAAAAGGAATTCGTGTGGTGCCTAATGCCGTTGCTAGACATGGCGCTTATATCTCAGAAGGTACTATTTTAATGCCAAGTTATGTAAATATTGGTGCTTATGTTGATGAAGGTACTATGGTCGATACTTGGGCTACTGTTGGTAGCTGTGCACAAATTGGTAAAAATGTACACTTATCTGGCGGTGTTGGTATAGGTGGCGTTTTAGAACCTTTACAAGCTGCTCCAGTAATTATAGAAGATGGTGCTTTTATTGGTAGTCGTTGTATTGTTGTTGAAGGCGTAAAAGTTGAAAAAGAAGCTGTTTTGGGTGCCAATGTTGTATTGACAATGAGCACAAAAATAATTGATGTAACTGGTGATACTCCAGTAGAAATGAAAGGGATAGTTCCTGCACGCTCTGTAGTAATACCTGGAAGTTATACAAAAGAGTTTTCAGCTGGAAAATATAATGTACCTTGTGCTTTAATTATTGGAAAACGTAAAGAAAGTACCAACAAAAAAACATCTCTTAATGATGCGTTAAGAGAATACGACGTTGCTGTATAAACTATTTTGAAAATATTAATTATTCAACAAAAAATGATTGGTGATGTACTTGCAAGCAGTATACTGTTTGAAGTACTAAAAACAGAACTTCCTAATGCTGAATTACATTATGTAGTTAACTTACATACAATTCCTGTTTTAGAAAACAATCCTTTTATTGATAAATTAATTGTTGTTACTCCAGAAATTGAAAAGAGTAAATTAAAATTTTGGAAGTTTTTAAATCTTCTAAAAAATGAAAAGTATGATACAGTTATTGATGTTTATTCTAAAATGTCAAGTAACTTGATCACTCTCTTTTCTGGAGCCAAAACAAAAATTTCTAAACAAAAATGGTATACTTCATTTATATATACTAATACATTTGAAGAACAGAGAATTTGTAATACAAATAAAGGTTTAGCTATTGCAAATAGGTTACAATTATTAAAACCTATTTGCAATACTATTCCTAAATCAATTTCTCCAAAAATATACTTAACTCCACGAGAAATTGCAGCGGCAAAACAATTTTTAGTTCAATCAAGTATCAATTTATCTCAACCTTTGTTCATGATAAGTGTTTTAGGAAGTCATCTCAATAAAACATATCCTTCTGAATATATGGCAAAACTGATAGATAGTATAGTTGGAAAAACTCAAGGACAAATCTTGTTTAACTATATTCCTAAACAAGAAAAGGAAGCTAAAACAGTTTATGATTTTTGCAAAGACAGCACTAAAAAACACATTTATTTTAATGTTTTTGGTAAAAACCTGCGTGATTTTTTAGCGATTACAAAACATTGTAGTGCTGTAATAGGTAATGAAGGAGGCGCTATTAATATGGCAAAAGCAATTAATATTCCAACTTTTACAATATTTTCACCTTGGATTATAAAAGAAGCTTGGAACACCCTTGAAGATGACAAGATTCATGTTGCTGTTCATCTAAAAGATTATAACTCAGAATTGTTTAAAGGTAGATCATTGAAAGAACTTAAAGAAAACACTTTTAATCTTTATCAACAATTTTTGCCAGAAACTATCACCCCAAAATTAAAACAATATTTACAACAGTTTTAGTTATTCTTTTATAATTCCAAAAGGAGTTCTAATCACTTTTTCTCTTTTAGTTACAGCTCTTATCTCTAAATTCTTCTGAATCATTTCTTTCTTTACATACCCTCTTTTATGATCTAAATGTAAGCATATTGCACTATAGCGTATTTGTTTAGCTTTAATTTTATTATTAAACAGACGCTCTCCTATCTCTCTGTCTTCTCCACCATATTGCATACGTTCATCAAAACCATTGACATTTAAAATATCCTTTTTCCAACCAGAAGAATTATGCCCATTCCAAGTTGCTTTGGTTGGTGTAAATTTATTAAGCAATTTTTCTTTTAATCCACTTGTGGTAATCTTATTATTTTTAAAAGATGATTTTAATCCATTTTTCTTTAACCATCTTATATCAAAACATTGTTGAGATTTAATCTCTTCTTCAGAGATAAGTTTACTAATGTTCATTGACAATTTAAAATAACCTCCAGACAAAAAACGACCTTTTTCTTTATTTGTATTGTGTACTTCTAAAAAATCATTTCGTGCAATACAATCTCCATCTGTAAACACAAGATATTTCCCCTTACTTGCCGTTATTGCTTTATTTAAAATAATTGTTTTTTGAAAGCCATTATCCTTATGCCATACATGTTGTATTGGATAACTCACTATATTTTTCATTTTCTCAATAAGAGTTTTCGTAACATCATCAGAGCCATCATCGGCAATAACAACTTCAAAATCTCTATAGCTTTGATTTTCATAACTCCATAATACTTTTTGCAACCATAATGGATGATTATAAGTACTAACAATTACTGATATATTTAGTGCGTTCATTGGCTCAAAAATAGTTATTTTTGTCAACTCTAAATCAGCAAATTAATTTTCTTTTGAAATTAGATCATATTAAAATATCAGCTTTATTGATTACTTATAATGAAGTGAATCATATAAATGAGGTGATTGCTAATATTGATTTTGCGAATGAAATCATTGTTATAGATTCTTATAGTAATGATGGGACTTATGAAAAGCTTAAGAAATTAAACAACGTAAAAGTAATTCAACGTGAATTTAAGAATTTTGCAGATCAGCGTAACTTTGCTATAGATCAAGCAAATAACAATTGGATTCTTTTTATTGATGCAGATGAACGTATAACTCCTGGGCTTAGACAAGAAATTTTAGAGAAGGTTAATAGTGATACTGAAAGTGTGGCTTTTAGGTTTCCTAGACAATTTATATTTCAAAAAAAGCAAATTAAATTTAGTGGCCTACAAACAGATACTATTTTTAGATTATTCAAAAAAGGAACTGCAAAATATCGTGAAGATAGGCTAGTTCATGAATTACTTGATATTAATGGTAAAACTGAACTTTTGAATCATAAAATGCTTCATTATTCATTTAGCAACTATGAAAGTTACAAGAGCAAAGTAGAGCATTACGGTAAGTTAAAAGCATTAGAGTTATTTAATAAAGGTGTAAAACCTAATGCATTTCATTTTTATTTTAAACCTTTTTATAAGTTTGTATCTAATTTTATATTCAGATTGGGTTTTCTTGACGGAAAAGTAGGTTATAACATTTGCAAATTAAATGCCTATGGTGTTACTTGCAGATATAATGAACTCAAAAACTTAATTAAGATTACGCCAAAATAATAATTTGTTTTTAAACCTTCTTTTACGGTGAAATTTATTTTGAAACTCTTGAGTAATTTTCCACATTAAATTAAAAACCTTATTATAATTTTCTCCAGCTAATTTAGCATATTCATCACTCATAATTTCAATCATAGATTGGTGAGTTGTTAACCTTGAAAAATTTTTAATACGAGTTTCAAAATCTAAAGTTTTAAATTCCATTCTATTTAAATCTACTAGATAAAATTCATAATTTTCATTAATTATTTTAATTAAGGTATTACCTGGTGAGTGATCTAAGAAGTGGATTCCTTTTTCATGTAATTCAAAAGTGAATTTTGTGAAAGCTCTTAATATTTTTTCATGATTAGGGTAGTTAAAATCTGTTGTTAATTCTCTGTAAGTTAAATCATAATGTAAGTGTTCACTAACGTAAAAACTCTTTTTAAATAAAAAAGGAGTCATAAACTCATAAAACGCGATTGGTCTTGGTGTATTAATATTACGTTTTATGAGTTCATTAGCATAAATATAGGAACGTTGTGCTTTACTTTTTCGAAAAAACTTATATGCAACTTGATTGAATATATTTGGAATCTTAAAAGACTTTATATTAATAGTTATTTCATTAGTTTCAAAAGTTTTTAATGAATTTCTATTTTGATTTCCAAAATCTTTCCCTTTTTTATCATAATTTAAAATTAAATCATCAAGAAAGTTTTTTTTACTTCTAAAGTTATTATGAATAGTTTTATTTTTCATTTAAATAAGAATCAATTCCATTTTCACACCAAGTAACTTTATTTTTAATTGTGTTTAGTTCTATCTCATTATTTAATTCTAATCTATCTTTAGGTTTTTCATTATGAAAGATATGAAATAATATAGCTCTGTATCGCAATCGTCTTGCTTTCAATCCATAATTATGAAATCTTAAAGCTAATTCTGAATCTTCTCTCCCCCAACCCTCAAAATTTTCGTTATAACCATTAATAGCAATAAAATCTTTTTTATAAAACGAAGTATTACATCCTCTATATTTTTTAGAAAATAAATCGTTTTTTTTATAAAACATACTAAATAAAGGTGCATGTAATGCTCGTGTTCTCTTTTTTATTCCTTTGGAAAACAAGTGAAAATTCACTTTTCTTCTTTTAAATAGTTCCTTTAAAAATGATTCTTGGATATTTACACGACTACCAAATAAATAAACATTTTTTTCAACAAAATTTATATGATCTTTAATGAATGAAGGGTGTAAAATACAATCACCATCTACTTGAATAATATAATCTCCGGTGGCTTTGGCAATAGCTTTATTTAATATTGTAGCTTTTCTAAACCCATCATCTTCCTGCCAAATATGTATTAATGGGATTGTAATTTTTTTAGCATAAACTTCAATTACTGAACGAGTATTTTCATTTGAGCCATCATCTGCTATAATCATTTCATCAGGTAACACTTTTTGAAACATTATACTCTTAAGCATTAAGCTTAATGCTTCTGGCCAATTATATGTTGAAATAATTAAACTTGATGTTATATTAGGTTTCATTTAAAGTTTTGCTATCAATTTTCAAATATATGATAACCTTTTAAATTTAATTTTTCTTTTGGAATTAAAAACACATTATCTAAAGTACTACATTCATTAAGCGAATTAATTTGAGTCCATTTTAAATTAGATTCTCGAAAAATAGCATACTCCTTAGGTATTAATTTAAAAAATCTCTCGTCTAATTCAACATTCCGAGCCTTATAATATGGTTTATTCACTTCCATTAATATCGTAGGCCTGTATTTATTAATTGTCTCCGACCCTCCTTCTAAGCAAAAATCTTCATGTCCTTCAATATCCATTTTCATGATATCTATTTTACCGTATTTCTCAAAGTCATTAGGCCAAACATCATCTAATGATTTTAATTTAATTGGCGATAATTTAAAGCCTTGATCCATTTCTTCACTAGTCGGGATAGATGCATTACCTGTATTGGATCCTCTTTTAAAATCTTCCCTTAATGTAATTTGACTTTCTTCAGATTTGTTAGATAGTCCATATTTATTGAGTAAACAAACATCAGTTAGTTTATTCATTTTTAAGTTATCAGACAATCTTCGAAAATTTCCTTCAAATGGTTCAAAAGCTATAATTTTTCCTGAGAATTTTTGTGATTTAAAATAATTCCCCATAGAGATGGTATAAAACCCAATATTAGCGCCTATATCTAAAAAACAAGAATCTGTTATAAGTAATGAATGGATAATTTTTATAAGTTCTGGATCATATTTTCCTGTATAAAAAGAAATTCTCTCAGTTTTTGTGCTTATATCTACCAACATATTAGTACCATCTTCCATTTTAGCAGTCATAAGAGAATCTGCTCCAATAGCTAAAAATAACCTATTAAAATGTTTATATAACTTATTTAATTTTCTATGGTAAGGTAATTGTCTTGTTATGCTTGAACTTATAGTTAATATTTTATTAGTTAATTTCATAAGCTGTTTTAAATTCTCTGGCCAAAGGTAATCAAGTTACCTTTAGTTATATTTATTAAGTACAGTTTTTCATTTCATAAATCAAATAACTCAATATAGTTCTCTTTTATTATTTTCGCAATATGAAAAATGAGCTTAAAGAAGCCTTAACAACTTTAAAAAGTAAAAATTTAATCCTTTACCCTACAGATACAGTTTGGGGTATTGGTTGTGATGCCACAAATTCTAAAGCAGTTCAAAAAATATATCAGTTAAAACAACGAGATGAAAGTAAAAGCCTTGTGATTTTAGTGGATAGTATTAAAATGCTGAATCAATACATTAATATTATTCCAAAAAAAGTTACCAAAATATTAAGTGAAGCCAAAAAACCTACTACTATTGTTTATGGTAAAACAGAAGGTTTAGCAAAAAATGTAATTGCTAAAGATAACACTGTAGCAATAAGAATTGTCCAAGATAAATTTTGTGAAGAATTAATTAAACAATTTGGAAAACCAATAGTCTCTACCTCAGCAAATATTAGTGGGGAATCTACTCCAAAATCCTTTAAAGAAATAAGTCCTAAGATTTTAAAGGGTGTGGACTATATTGTAAATTTGCACCACGAAAAAATTAATATAAATCCATCTTGTATTATTAAATTAAATGATGATGGAAGCATTAAAATAATACGTGAATAAACCTCAAAAATCCAAACATCAAAGTTTATTTTTTTCTATTTGTAATTTTGTTTTGAGTATTTAAATTCCATTTATGAATTATAAAAATGCATTACAACATAATATTTTTAAAATAATTTCTAAATCTGCTAAAGATTTAGGATTAGATTCTTATGTCATTGGTGGGTTTGTTCGTGATTTCATCTTGCAGCGAGCTACAGCTAAGGATATAGATATTGTTGCTATTGGTAGTGGTATTGAACTTGCTAAACAAGTTTCAAAAAATCTACCTAATACACCTAAAGTACAGATATTTAAAACTTATGGAACTGCAATGCTACGTTATAATGATATTGAAATCGAATTTGTAGGTGCTCGAAAAGAATCTTACTCTAAAGATAGTAGAAATCCTATTGTTGAAAGCGGCACATTAAAGAATGATCAAGATCGTCGTGATTTTACTATTAATGCATTAGCTTTAGATTTAAATGAGAATAGGTATGGGAACTTACTCGATCCTTTTAATGGCATTAAAGATTTAAAAGCAAAAATTATACAAACACCTTTAAATCCTGATATTACTTTTAGTGACGATCCACTCCGAATGATGAGAGCAATTCGTTTTGCTACTCAATTAGATTTTAAAATTAATGATGTTACATTAAAAGCCATTTCAAAAAATAGTCATCGAATAGAAATAATTACAAAAGAACGAATTGTTGTAGAGCTACATAAAATTCTAGAAAGTTCGACACCATCTATTGGGTTTCTCTTATTAGAAAAAACAGGTTTATTACACTATATATTGCCTGAACTAATAGCCTTAAAAGGTATTGATGAAATTGAAGGGCAACGTCATAAGGATAATTTTTATCACACTTTAGAGGTTGTAGATAATATTTCTAAACACACTAACGATTTATGGTTACGTTGGGCTGCATTATTACATGATATTGGTAAAGCACCCACAAAAAAGTTTAGCAAAAAAGTAGGTTGGACATTTCATGCTCATGAGTTTGAAGGTTCTAAAATGGTATATCATCTTTTTAAAAGATTAAAAATGCCTTTAAATGATAAAATGAAATTTGTTCAAAAACTTGTTTTTATGAGTTCTCGACCAATAGTTTTAGCCAATGAAACTGTTACCGATTCTGCAGTTAGACGTTTAGTGTTTGATGCTGGAGATTATGTAGATGATTTAATGACTCTTTGTGAGGCAGATATTACCACAAAAAATCCAAAAAAATTTGATAAATATCACAATAATTTTAAAATTGTTAGACAGAAAATTATTGAAGTAGAAGAGCGAGATCAAGTTAGAAATTTCCAACCTCCTATTACTGGTGAAGAGATTATGAAAGTTTTCAATTTAAAACCTTCTCGCGAAATTGGATTAATTAAAGATGTTATAAAAGAAGCTATTTTAGAAGGTGAAATTCCAAATGAATATGAAGCAGCTTACGACCTTATGCTTAAAGAAGGTAAGCGGTTAGGGTTAAAACAAACTCTTAAATTATGATTAAGGCCGTTAGAACAAATTCAAGACACAAAGGTTTTATTAATCTTGTAAAAGAGTTAGATGCTTATTTAAAAATAGTAGATGGTGAAGATCATTCATTTTATAATCAATTTAATAATATTGACACATTACAAAATGTAGTAATAATTTATTTAGATAATATTCTTGCTGGTTGTGGCGCATTTAAAATTTTTAATGACAACTGTGTCGAAATTAAGCGTATATATACAAAACCAGAAGCTCGTAATAAAAGTATTGCAAGTAAAATTTTAAATGAATTGGAATTATGGGCAAAAGAATTAGGTTTTACAAGTACTATTTTAGAGACTGGTATCAGACAAGTAGAAGCTGTCCAGTTTTATAAAAAAAACAACTATAATATCATTCCAAACTACGGTCAATATACAGGTGTTGATAACAGTTTGTGTTTTAAAAAAGAATTAATTTAAAATGAAAAAAGACAATAAAAGAGTTATCTATTGGCTGTTCACAGGATGTATTCTTATTTTTATAATGGTTATTGTAGGTGGGATTACAAGGTTAACACATTCAGGGTTATCTATTTCTAATTACAAATTAATTTCGGGAACAATTCCTCCTTTAAATGAAGTAGAATGGCAAGAAGCTTTTGATTTATATAAACAATATCCAGAGTATCAAAAAATACGCAACGATTTTCATCTTGAAGATTTTAAAGACATTTATTTTTGGGAATGGCTGCATCGTGTTATTGGACGATTAATTGGGTTAGTATTTTTTCTTCCTTTTTTATATTTTTTAATTAAAAGGCAACTAACCAAATCAACAATAAAAAAATCAATTATTTTATTGTTACTAGGAGCATTTCAAGGGTTTTTAGGCTGGTACATGGTAAAAAGCGGATTAGTAGATAGGCCAGACGTAAGTCATTATAGGTTAGCTGCTCACTTAATTACTGCATTCATCACTTTTGCATATACATTTTGGGTTGCTCTAGATTTAATTTTTACAGAAAAACAAATTATCAGTAAGTCATTCAGAAATTTATTAAGATTTGGTCTATTCATTTTAATTTTACAAATAATTTATGGAGCTTTTGTAGCTGGATTAGATGCTGGAGGCATTCATAATCATTGGCCAATGATGAACGAAGGGAAATTTATGCATGAAACTGTTTATATAGAACAAAGTCCATTGTACAAAAATTTCATTGAAGGCAAAAGTGGTGTGCAATTTATTCACCGAATCTTAGCGTATATTGTATTTTTCACTATTTTATTTATTTGGGTAAAGTCAAAAAAATTAGATAGAAGTTATTATCAAAAAAATGGAGTTAATGCTTTATTAATTATTGTAGGAATACAATTTATTTTAGGTGTTTTAACTATTATTTTAAGTGTTCCTGTTTGGTTAGGAGTTATGCATCAGGTAGGCGCATTTTTCTTATTAAGTACAATGACATTTACTTTACATCGTTTTAGCAAATAACATAAAAAGTATAACTTTGCAAAATCAATAATTAACCTATGATTTATAGATTTAGAGTCATTCTTGACAATGATACTGAGGAAGATATTTTTAGAGATATCGAAATTAGAAAAACTGATACTTTAGAAGATTTGCATAATGCAATTACACAATCTTTTGGTTTTGATGGTACAGAAATGGCTTCATTTTATATCAGTGATGATGAATGGAATCAAGGCGAAGAAATCTCTTTATTCGATATGAGTGAAGGTATCAATTCAGTAAGATTAATGAATGAAACACAGATTGGTGATGTTACTGGAGTTAAACATACAAAGCTTATTTATGTTTATGATTTTTTCAGCATGTGGACTTTTCTTGTAGAATTAGGGGAGATTGTTGAAGAAGCAGAAGGTACAGATTATCCTAATTTAATGTTTGTGCATGGCCAAATACCTCAGCAAGCACCTCAAAAAGAATTTGAAACTGATGATCTTAGTGAAACTAATGAATCTGATGAGCATTTTAATGATGATATAGATCCAAGTAATTATGACGATTTAGACTTTGATCAAAACTGGAATTAAATTATTATTCTTCGTTATTATATTTCAAAAAACCAATTCCTTTAATAATATTGTAACATTTTAGTTAGTATGGCGTCATACTCACATTAACTAATCAATCATATTTACTTTGGAATCAATTTTAACAATCAATAACCTCACTAAAAAGTTTGGTTACTTAACTGCTGTTAAAGACCTTTCATTTACTATAAACAAAGGTAACGTTTATGGTATTTTAGGCCCAAATGGTAGTGGAAAATCTACAACTTTAGGTGTTGTTTTAAATGTTGTAAACGGCACTTCTGGAAAGTTTCACTGGTTTGACGGTCAAACTTCTACTCACGATGCTTTAAAAAAAGTGGGAGCTATTATAGAGCGCCCAAATTTTTATCCTTACATGACCGCTTATCAAAACTTAAAGTTAGTTTGTAGGATAAAAGAAGTTAGTGAAGATAAAATTCTTGAAAAGCTCGAGATTGTAGGTCTATTAGATCGAAAAGACAGCAAGTTTAGAACTTATTCTTTAGGAATGAAGCAACGTCTAGCTATTGCTTCTGCTTTACTTAATGATCCTGAGATATTAATTCTTGACGAACCTACAAATGGATTAGACCCACAGGGAATTCATCAGATACGTGAAATTATAAAGCAGATTGCTTCGCAAGGTACAACTATTCTTTTAGCTTCACATTTATTAGATGAAGTTGAAAAAGTTTGTACTCATGTTGTCGTGCTTCGTAAAGGTCAGAAATTATATTCAGGGCGTGTAGATGAAATGATATCCAGTCAAGGTTTTTTTGAATTAAAAACTGAAAATTCAGAAGCACTTATCAAGCTTCTAGAAGAGCATCCATCGTTTGAAAAATTAAAAGTTGAAAGCGATTTAATCACCGCATTTTTAAATACTCCTATGGAAGCTTCTGATTTTAATAAATTAATGTTTGAGAAAGGAATTACATTATCTCATCTTGTAAAACGTAAGGAGAGTCTAGAAGAGCAATTTTTACAATTAACAGATAATAACTAACCAAAAAACCAATCAAAAAATGTTACGTCTTTTAAAATTAGAATTACAAAAACTTTTACTCAATAGAGCTAGTAAAGTTTTAATTTTTATATCTTTTATATTACCATTTACAGTATTAATTCTATCATCTATTAAAATAAACTTCTTTGGTTTTTTTACGTTAGAACTAGGGGAATTAGGAATATTTAATTTTCCAATAATCTGGCATATTACTACATTTTTCGCTTCGTATTTTAAATTTTTCTTCGCTATAGTTGTAGTAAGTATGATTGGTAACGAATACAGTAATAAGACCATTAAACAAAACCTTATTGATGGTCTTAGTAAAAAAGAGTTTATACTTTCTAAATTCTATACAATAGTATTCTTTTCATTAGTAGCAACATTATTAATAGGCTTAGCTTCTTTATTAATAGGTTTATATTATTCAAGTTATACAGAGTTACCTATTGTTTTTAGTGAAATAGAATTTTTATTGGCATACTTTGTAAAATTGGTTGGCTTTTTCAGCCTTTGTTTGTTCTTTGGAATGCTCCTTAAACGTTCAGCATTTGCCCTTGGGTTCTTATTCATTTTATACATATTTGAATGGATAATATTCGGACTTATAACCTGGCAAGTTAGTGTAGATTTAGGATGGAAAATAAAGAATTTATTACCATTAGAATCAATGTATAAATTAATAGATCAGCCTGTACAACGCATGGTTATGACTAAGTTTCCAGATAAAGCAGAATTAGCTTATGATTACGCAGTACATTGGTATGAAATAGCTATAGTATTAGGTTGGACATCTTTATTTATATTCTTCTCATATAAACTACTAAAAAAGAGAGATTTGTAAACTAAGTATAATTATAAATTTAAAAAAGTCTAATAAGAAGTATCAATCAAGGTATTTCTTATTAGGCTTTTTTTATTTCAATTCATTAAACTACTTCACCTTAGATAATTAAGTTTCTTAATCCTCGTTAAATTATAAAGAAAAGGGTATCCACAAAAGAAATTTCTTAAATAAAAAATATTTTGTAAGAATTAACCTATATAATAATTATATATACAAAATTTTTATTACATTTGAACCTGTTAAATTTACTTTTTATCGATAAAATATAAAACTCTTTACTGAAATTTTAGTAAATTCAAATGAAAAAACTTTTATCAATATTAATTCTTTTATACTCGCTAAATACCTTAGCTCAAGGAGAAGCAGCTAATTGGTATTTTGGTTTTAATGCTGCTATACAATTTAATCAAGGTGGTATTACAGTATTAAATGATAATGCTTTGAGCACAAATGAAGGGTCAGCTACTATTTCTGATCCAGGCGGTAATTTATTATTTTATACAGATGGAGAAAATGTATTTAATAGAAATCATCAAATAATGGCTAATGGGAATGGACTATTAGGTAATCCTTCTTCTTCTCAATCTGCTATTATAGTTCCTAAACCTAATGATATTAATATATATTATATTTTCACAGTTGATGACGTAACTTCTGGTCCTTCTAGAGGCTTACATTATTCTGAAGTAGATATACGATTAGATGGAGGTTTAGGTGCTGTAACTCAAAAAAATATTAATTTATTAAGAAGAACTACAGAGAAAGTATCTGCTGTTTTAAGAGATTGTTTTGATGGATCTCTTTGGGTTGTAACCTTTGCATCTCAGGACGGCAATGGATCTGTTGCCGACACATTTCATGCATTTCAAGTAAATGACACTGGTGTTAGTATGGCTCCCGTTTCTTCAACATTTAACATAAATATTAATGATGGTAGAGGGTATCTAAAATTATCTCCAGATGGCACTAAATTAGCTAGTGCTAATGCAGATGATGGCTTATACATTTATGATTTTGATGCACTTTCTGGAGTAGTTTCAAACCAACAACAGCTTATAATTAACAATCAATCTAATTCTGTTTATGGGATAGAATTTTCACCAGATAGTCAAGTATTATATGTACATTCTTCTTTTTCTAGAGGCATCGGTATTAATAGTAGCGATCCAAATAATCATACCTCTGCATTAACTCAATTTGATTTAACAGCTGCAAACATACAAGCTTCTGAGGTTTTGTTAGATGATAGAATTCTTTTTAGAGGTGCTTTACAATTAGGTATAGATGGAAGGATTTATCGTGCATTAAGTTCCACTTTTAATACAGGAACTCCTTTTTTAGGTGTTATTAATAACCCTAATACTTTAGGGATTGGTGCAAATTATCAACATGATGCTATCAACTTATCTCCTAACACTTCATCTCAAGGGTTACCTCCATTTGATCAATCATTATTTGTGAATCGAATAGATATTATTAGAAACGGAATAAGTGCTGTACGTCTCGATTTATGTGTAGGTGAAACCTATACACTCATGGGAGATGATATTCCTGGAGCTACTTATACCTGGTCTCGTGATGGGGTTATCTTGACCAATGAAACTAATTTTGATTTATTTATAAATCAAGGCGGGTTCTATGAGTTGTTAATAGACCCCAATAATGGTGACTGTCCCATTATAGGAGAAGCTCTTGTAACTATCTTTCCAGAACCTGATGCTTTTGATACTATATTAATACAATGTGATGAAGATAGTATCCCTGGTGGCTTTAATACTTTTGATTTATCATTATCCATTAATGATATTACAGGAGGAGCAGCAAATAGAACAGTACAATTTTATCCTACATTATTAGATGCTCAAAATGAAACTAACGAAATCACAAATACAATTATAAATACTAATGATTTAACACAAGTATTTTTTGTTCGGGTTAGTATCACCTCTGCAAATGTTGCTTGTTTTAGTATTGCTGAATTAAGATTAGATGTTACTTTTACCATGGGTAATGATACTTCTCTAACTGAATGCGATAATGATGGTACCGTAGATGGTCGTTTTACATTTAATTTGCAAAATGCAAATCCTGATATTTCAACAGATCCAGGTTTAACATTTACTTATTACCTCACTAATAATGATGCTGTACTAGCCCAAAACCCTCCATTACCAAATATCTATACAAACACAACTCCTTTTAATCAAATTATCTATGTAAGGTCTGAAAATAACCAAGGTTGTTTTTCTATTAACGAAATAGAATTAATTGTCACTCTTCCTAATGATACCCAAACAACTGAAGAGGTAACCTATTGTGAATTCTTATTTCCACAAACCATAACACTTACCTCTGCAGTTCCTAATGATCAAATTAACGATTTTGTGTATTTATGGTCAACTGGAGAAACAACTCCTGAAATTGAAGTTAATGGAGCTGGTATATTCACTGTGGTAGCAACAAATTTTCAAACATGTACAACATCAACAAAAATTACTACTGTTACAGTAGCTAATTTAACTACAATAACCGATCCTATTCAAATAGATATTACAGATGCTTCTGAAAGTAATATTATTACAGTAGCTGTCTCAGGATCTGGAAACTATGAATATGCATTAGATGATATTAATGGTCCTTATCAAAGTAGTAATCGTTTTGAAAATGTCCCGCCAGGTCTTCACACAGTATATATTAGAGATTTGAATAGTTGTAGTATCGCCGAGCGAAGTATATCTGTAATTGGTTTTCTTAAATTTTTCACTCCAAATAACGATTCTACATTCGACACTTGGCAAGTCATAGGTATAAGTAGAGATTTTCAACCAAATACTACTATATTTATTTTTGATAGGTATGGAAAACTCTTAAAACAATTAGATCCTCTTGGTCCTGGATGGAACGGAACATTTAATGGTCAATTATTACCTGCCAGTGATTACTGGTATCGAGTAACTCTAGAAGATGGTCGTGTTTTCAGAGGGCATTTTGCTTTAGTTCGTTAAAACATTCATTATTCTTTTTGTTATTTAAACTAGTCTATTTACCTTTTATCGTGTAGATGGATAAAAAATTGATATTTATGATATATTTATAAGCTCTTTACATTTTTTTAAATGAAGAACTTATTATTAGTCATTACATTCTTAATTTCCACTATCACTTTTGCTCAAGGAGAAGCTGCCAATTGGTATTTTGGTAATGCAGCCGGTCTACGTTTTAATCAAGGAAATGGTACAGTAACATCGTTAAATGATGGGCAATTATCAACTACAGAAGGCTGTGCTACTATTTCTGATTCAAATGGAAATTTATTATTGTATACAGATGGATCTATAGTATGGAATCGAAATCATACAATAATGGCTAATGGCACTGGACTTTTAGGAGATTTTTCCAGCACACAATCTGGTATTATTGTACCTAAACCTGATGATCCTAATATTTACTACGTGTTTACTGTAGATGATATTGAGAGTCAAAATGATCCAAATGTAGGTTTGCATTATTCAGAAGTAGATATTTCACTTGAAGGAGGGTTAGGTAGAGTTACTCAAAAAAATATTAATTTACTTGAAAAAAGTACAGAAAAAATTTCAGCTGTTTTAAGAGATTGTATTGATAAATCCATATGGGTCATTACATTAGCTTCTGAAGATGGCACCAGAACAGATAATTACAACACTTTTCATGCTTTTGAAATAAATAGTAATGGGGTTAATATGAATTCTATTACTTCCACATTTACATTTAATTCACCAATCACTGATGCTAGAGGGTATTTAAAATTTTCTCCAAACGGTACTAGAATGGCTAGTGCCAGTATAGGCAATGGTCTTTTTTTATATGATTTTGACGCCAGTACAGGTGTAGTTTCTAATCAACAAGAATTAACGATTAGTCCTGAAAATGGGAATGTTATGCTTCCGTACGGGTTAGAATTTTCTCAAAGTAACCAATTTTTATATGTGCATTCATTTATTGCAACATCTCAAGAAGATTTTAGCAATCCTAATGCTCAATTTTCTACGTTAACACAATTTGATGTTACTGTTAACGATATAGAAAACTCCGAGTTTTTATTAGATTCTAGACAGCTCTATAGAGGTGGTTTACAATTAGGTCCAGATGGAAAGATATATAGGGCATTAAGTGCTACTTTTTTTGATGGCTTACCATTTTTGGGAGTCATCGACAGTCCAAATAATCCAGGTATAGCGGCAAATTATCGGCATAATGCAATTAATTTATCTCCAAATCTATCTACTCAAGGGCTACCTCCTTTCATTCAATCTATTTTTAATACTCAGATAGATATCATTAGAAATGGAGAAAGCACCACTAATCTTAATTTATGTGATGGTGACACCTTCACTTTAACTGCAGATGATATTTTAGGAGCTACTTATACATGGACATTAGATGGAAATTTGTTACCAGAAACAGATTTTGATTTAATAATTAACCAAGGAGGGAGGTATGATGTTTTTATAGATCCTAATAATGGAGACTGCCCTATCGAAGGACAAGCTTTTGTTACTTTTAATCCAAATCCCGAAGCTTTTACAGCTAATTTAGTCCAATGTGATGATGATGGCTTAATTGGTGGGTTAACAGTTTTTAATTTGGATGAAGCCAATGATGTATTAACCGGAGGTTTTCCAGATCGATCTACTCAATTTTATTTATCTCAAGCTAACGCTGAGAATGATATTGAAGAAATCAGTAATATTTTTGAAACTGATAATTTACAAACAATTATATATGTTAGAGTTACTAATAACATAACAGGTTGTTTCAGTATTTCTGAATTAACTTTAGAAGTAAGTTTAACCAATGCCACCGATGCTATATTAAGTAATTGTGATGATGATGGTATAGAAGATGGTTTGTACACTTTTACGCTTTCTGACGCTAATAATGATGTCACTTCTGGGTTACCCAATGGGCTAACTGTAACATATTATGAAACCAGTGAGGATGCATTTTTAGAACTTAACCCTCTTTCTGATAATTATACTAATACGATTCCTTTCAATCAAACTATTTTTGTTAGAGTAGAAAATGATAATGCATGCTTTGGTATAAATCAATTAGAGCTCATAGTAAATGAGTTGCCAAACATTGAAATAGAATCTGAAGCAATTTATTGTATTAACTTTTTTCCAGAAACAATAACACTTTCTAATGGTATTTTAGAAGGTAATCCAGAAGACTTCACTTATTTATGGTCTACTGGTGAAACAACCCCTGAAATTCAAGTTAATGAAATCGGAATTTTCACTGTTACCATAACAAACGAAAATATGTGTTCAAAATTGAGGACTATTAATGTAGTTCCTTCTAATATAGCAACTTTTGAAAATATTTCAGTTACAGATGTTTCTGAAAATAATACTATTACTATTACAGTTTCTGGGGATGGAGATTACGAATATGCATTAGATGATATTAATGGGCCATATCAAAATGAAAATGTATTTGAAAATGTTACACCTGGTATTCATACAGTCTACGTAAGGGACAGAAATAATTGTGGTATTGTTGAAGATTTAGTTTCCGTAATAGGGTTCCCTAGATTTTTTACACCTAACCAAGATGGTACAAATGATACATGGCAGGTTTTTGGTTTAAATGAACAATTTCAACCCAATACCATTATTTTTATTTTTGATCGTTACGGTAAACTACTTAAAGAACTAAATCCTTTAGGGGCTGGTTGGGATGGCACCTTTAATGGAGAAAATTTACCAACTAATGATTATTGGTTTCAGGTCACTCTTCAAGATGGTAGGCTTTTCACAAGTCATTTTACCCTCAAACGTTAAGATTTCAAATAAAATAAAAGATTCTCTTAATCGTATTGTTCTATTAATATCTTTCGTTTAGTTTTGTAGTTATGCGTTTTAAAATTGAATCTGAATTTAACCCAACTGGTGATCAACCTCAAGCTATAAAACAATTAGTTAACGGTTTAGGTACTAATGAAAAATATCAAACTTTACTTGGTGTAACAGGTTCTGGAAAAACATTTACCATAGCTAATGTAATTAAAGAAGTTGAAAAACCGACATTAGTTCTAGCACATAATAAAACATTAGCTGCACAACTCTATTCTGAATTCAAACAATTTTTCCCTAACAATGCAGTAGAATATTTCGTCTCCTATTACGATTATTACCAACCAGAAGCTTATATCCCTGTTTCTGGCACTTATATAGAAAAGGATTTATCTATAAACGAAGAGATAGAAAAAATGCGACTAAGTACAACTTCATCGCTCCTCTCTGGGCGTCGTGATGTTTTAGTTGTTGCTTCAGTTTCTTGTTTATATGGTATTGGAAATCCTGTCGAGTTTCAGAAAAATGTAATTTCTTTAAAAAAAGATGAAGTTATTTCTCGTACAGCTTTACTACATAGGTTAGTACAAAGTTTATATTCTCGTACAGAAGGTGAGTTTAATCATGGTAATTTTAGAATTAAAGGAGATACTGTAGATATATTTCCTAGCTATGCGGATGATGCATTTAGAATTCATTTTTTTGGAGATGAAATAGAAGACATTGAAGCTTTTAATATAATGACTAATGAAGTTGTTGAAAAGTATGATCGCTTAACTATTTACCCTGCTAATATGTTTGTAACCTCTCCTGATGTACTACAAAATGCTATTAAAGGAATTCAGGACGATTTAGTAAAACAACACGATTACTTTAAAGAAATTGGAAAACATTTAGAAGCAAAGCGCCTTAAAGAACGTACGGAATTTGATTTAGAAATGATTCGTGAACTAGGTTATTGTTCGGGTATTGAAAATTACTCTCGTTATTTAGACGGTCGAGAAGCTGGAACACGACCTTTCTGCCTGTTAGATTATTTTCCTGATGATTATTTAATGGTTGTGGATGAGAGTCATGTTACCATTTCTCAGGTTCATGCAATGTATGGAGGTGATCGAAGTCGAAAGGAAAATCTTGTAGAATATGGTTTTAGATTGCCAGCAGCCATGGACAACAGGCCTTTAAAATTTGAAGAGTTTGAAGCTTTACAAAATCAAGTCATTTATGTGAGTGCTACTCCTGCAGATTATGAATTACAAAAAACAGACGGTGTATATATAGAACAAATTATTCGCCCTACAGGATTATTAGACCCTATAATAGAAGTCAGACCAAGTTTAAACCAAATAGATGATTTAATAGAAGAGATACAATTGCGTGTCGAAAAAGATGAACGAACTTTAGTCACTACATTAACTAAACGTATGGCTGAAGAGCTCACTAAATATTTAGACAGAATTCAAATACGCTGTCGTTACATACATAGTGATGTAGATACACTTGAACGTGTAGAGATTATGCAAGATCTTCGAAAAGGGTTATTTGATGTGCTTGTTGGTGTAAATTTATTACGTGAAGGGTTAGATTTACCTGAAGTATCTTTAGTTGCTATTTTAGATGCCGATAAAGAAGGGTTTTTGAGATCTGCACGTTCACTTACTCAAACAGTTGGAAGAGCCGCAAGGAACCTTAACGGTAAGGCTATTATGTATGCTG
The DNA here is from genome assembly GCA_003443635.1 of Flavobacteriaceae bacterium. Taxonomy (NCBI): domain Bacteria; kingdom Pseudomonadati; phylum Bacteroidota; class Flavobacteriia; order Flavobacteriales; family Flavobacteriaceae; species Flavobacteriaceae bacterium. Next base: position 2,876,293 of record CP031964.1, read on the forward strand.
ATAAAATAACAAATAGCATGCAAAAAACTATTGATGAAACTAATTATCGTCGAGAAAAGCAAATTGCGTACAATACAACACATGATATTACTCCTAAAGCATTAAACAAAAGTTTAAATAATGCGCTTACTAAAAACTCTGTAAGTTCGTATTATTATGAGATAGAGGCACAAAAAGCTGCTGAACCTGAAAGTGAGTATTTAACTAAAACTCAATTAGAACAAAAAATAAGAGATAAGCGCAAACTAATGGAGCAGGCTGCTAAAGAATTAGATTTTATTGTTGCTGCAAAACTCAGAGACGAGATTAAAACCTATCAAACCAAATTAAAAGAATTAAGTGTCTGATTTAATTGTATTGTGTTTTAAATATATCTATTAAAAAATCTGGTGGTACAATTCTATTTGGAAAACTTTCCATTAAATCTAAAACTCTATTAATAGCTTCATGTCCAAAACCCATTCTTAAACCAAAATTATGAAGTCTAATATTTTCTCTTTTAGTCATCTCTTCTCCTTGACCTAAATTCATCAAAAGGATTAAACGATGAAATTGAACGATACGTTCACTATGAGATTTTAAATGAACATAAGTTACAGGATTATCCAATAAGTATTCAAAATCTTCTCTAGTAATCTCTAATTGTTTTGCTACTGCTAGCAAAAAATTATATTCAACTTCTTTTAGATTTTTATCTATTCTTGCGAACTCAATCATTTCTGAGAGTAAGCTTAATTTTTCAACACGATTAATCATAATAACAAGGACTAATTAATTAACAATATAAAATTATAGATAATTGTGTTTTTATAATCGTATATAAGTAGTCACTCATCGAAAAACGGAGAGCTTTTTATCGAATATATTTTAATTTCATGCGATTTTCAATTTCAAGATACTAATAATCAACAAAATAACCGTTCATCGATGTATTCTGATTTTACAAGTGTAAGCACCATTTTTTGAGTTTTTAAGGGCTTGAATAAATAGTTATCAGATCTTATAGTTTTAATTAGTTGTATTAAAAAAAACTCCCAAATTAAGTTTGGGAGTTTTAAGACTAATTCAAATAATTTTTTATCTATATACTAAATATTATTAGATGTGAATTTTACTGGAACATTAAATGTTGATTTAAGCCCAGAAGTAGAGTTTCTAGATAATGTTTTATAGTTTAATCTATTTTTAATGTAACTAGCCATAGTTTCATTTTCCGTATTAACAGATAATACTACAATTTCATTATCCTTATTTAGTGTCACTGTAACAATAGTTACAATATCTTCTGTGATTTCAAAAGAAGGGTTTTTTAATAAATTACTAATTTCTGTAGTAATAGGTTTCTCAACTTTACTATCATTTTTTGGATCTGTATTCGCATTAATTAAATTGCTAAAAGCAATCATTGTAATCAATACTAACATTTTAATCTTTCTCATAATACTTGTTTTAAATTTTGTTTTATTTTTATAAGATTCCTAAGTCGACAACGTTCATATTTCCTTATAATTTTGTGATAGTTTAACACGTATTAACAAAACTCTAACATATTGATTTTTAAATCACTGAATACATAATCTATAAAAAAAGGAGTAGTGTGTTCTACTCCTTTTAAATATATAATTTTAATTCTATTTAGATATTACTCATCTAAATAAATTATTAGGCTAAAACAGCTTGTACCTTATCTGCTGCTTCTTGAAACTCTACAGCACTTTGTACATCTAATCCAGAATTATCAATTAACTCTTTTGCAATGTCTGCATTGGTTCCTTGTAAACGTACAATAATTGGTACATTTATCGTTCCCATATTTTTATAGGCATCAATTACACCTTGTGCTACACGATCACAACGAACAATACCTCCAAAAATATTTATAAGAATAGCTTTAACAGCTGGGTCTTTTAAAATAATTTTAAATGCAGCTTCAACTCGCGCAGCATCTGCAGTACCACCAACATCTAAAAAGTTAGCTGGCTCTCCTCCTGCTTGTTTTATTAAATCCATAGTCGCCATTGCTAAACCAGCTCCATTAACCATACATCCTACATTTCCATCAAGATCTACATAATTAAGCCCCAGTTCTCCAGCTTCAACTTCAATCGCATTTTCTTCACGAATATCTCTTAAATCTACATAATCTTTATGACGATATAATGCATTATCATCAATAGTTACCTTGGCATCAACAGCCATTATTTTATTATCACTTGTTTTTAAAACAGGGTTTATTTCAAATAAAGAAGAATCTGATTTAACATAAGCTGTATATAAAGATGCTACAAATTTTGTCATTTCTTTAAATGCAACACCAGATAATCCTAAATTAAAAGCAACACGACGTGCTTGGAAAGGTAATAACCCAGTTGCTGGGTCTATCTCTTCAGTAAAAATTAAATGTGGCGTCTCTTCAGCTACAGTTTCAATATCCATACCTCCTTCTGTAGAGTACATGATCATATTTCTCCCTGTTCCACGATTTAGTAAAACTGACATATAAAACTCACTCGTTTCACTCTCACCAGGATAATATACGTCTTCTGCAACTAATACTTGATGTACACGTTTACCTTGAGCAGAGGTTTGAGGAGTAATTAAATCCATTCCTATAATATTACCTGCAATCTCTTCAACTTCTTGTAAGTTTTTGGCAAGCTTTACACCTCCACCTTTTCCTCTTCCTCCTGCATGTACTTGCGCTTTTATTACGTGCCAGCTTGTACCTGTTTCAGATGTTAATTGTTTAGCAGCTGCAACTGCTTCTTGAGCATTTTTGGCAACAATACCACGTTGGATACGTACGCCAAAACCACTTAATATTTCTTTACCTTGATATTCGTGTAGATTCATACTTTTAACAAATTATTTTTTGCGTTGCAAATGTAAACATAGTTGAACTTTTAACCAATCTTTTTAATTTGTAAAATATTTAGATTAATATTTTTTATCGCTTAAATCTTTATAGTTTTACAAACTCTTATTTTTAGACTGAAATACTAAGAATTCATTACAAAATAAGAAGCATATAAATTAAAATGAATATTATGAACAACGAGGTTTTATTAAACATTACAAAAGCTCATGGAAGTCCAATTTATGTGTATGATGCACATAAAATCGAAGCGCAATATAAACGCTTAACCTCTGCATTTAATAAAGTTAAACAGCTAAAAATAAATTACGCAGTAAAAGCACTTTCTAATATTTCTGTCTTAAAGTTAATGAAATCTCTAGGAGCTGGTTTAGATACTGTATCTATACAAGAAGTTCAATTAGGGCTCACCGCTGGTTATGATGCTAGTAAAATAATTTACACTCCAAATGGTGTATCCTTAGAAGAAATTGAAGAAGCTGCAAAATTAGGTGTTCAAATAAATATAGATAATCTTTCTATTTTAGAACAATTTGGCAGTAAACATCCAAACGTTCCTGTATGTATTCGTATTAACCCACATGTTATGGCTGGTGGTAATACTAATATTTCTGTAGGGCATATCGATTCTAAATTTGGAATTTCAATTCATCAAATCCCACATATTCTTCGTATTGTAGAAAATACAGGAATGACTATTAATGGTGTACATATGCATACTGGTAGTGATATTTTAGATATTGATGTGTTTCTATATGCCAGTGAAATTTTATTTGACACAGCAAAGCATTTTAAAGATTTAGAGTTTTTAGATTTTGGGTCAGGTTTTAAAGTACCTTATAAAGAAGGTGATATAGAAACTAATATTGAAGAGTTTGGGCAACGTCTTACAGCTCGTTTTAAAACATTTTGTAAAAATTACGGTCGTGAGTTAGCCTTAGGTTTCGAACCAGGGAAATTTTTAGTAAGTGAGTCTGGGTATTTTTTAACTAAAGCAAATGCTATAAAACAAACTACCTCAACAGTATTTGCTCAGGTAGATTCTGGGTTCAATCATTTAATTCGTCCGATGTTATATGGGTCACAGCATGAAATAGAAAACATTTCCAATCCAAATGGCAAAGAGCGCTTTTATTCTGTGGTAGGTTATATATGTGAAACAGATACGTTTGCAAACAATAGGCGTATTAACGAAATTACTGAAGGTGATATTTTAGCTTTCAAAAACGCAGGTGCTTATTGTTTTACAATGGCAAGTAATTACAATTCTCGTTACCGCCCTGCAGAAGTGTTATGGTATAATAATCAAGCTCATTTAATTAGAGAACGTGAAACGTTTGATGACATCCTTAAAAATCAAATTATTATTGATGTCACTAAAAAAGAAAAGGATTTAGCTTAAATAATTTTAAAAACCGGCTATATATATTAAAAACGTCTGCTAAATGCAGGCGTTTTTTTGTAACTGAGTATAAAAAAATGCATCTTTATCAAAAGAATCATTAATTATGAAAAAAATCACCTTACTTTTTATTATAATTTGTTTCAATTCTTATAGTCAAGAAGTAGCTTTTAAAAAAGTAGTTGAAAAAGATTCTACGCATATTAATATTATAAATTATCTCTACGCGCCAATAGAAGCAAATATAACTCCAGTTGAAACTTTAAAAGCTAGAATAAAAATAAAACCTTATTTTATATTAGAAAAGAGAGATACAATCTACAAAATTTTAAGTATTCCCAACACCATAATTAAAGACACCTCCAAAATAACTGTCACAGATTACTTAAAATTTGATTTAGTCCTTGGGGATCCTAATACTATAAAACATAACAATAAATACTTATATGCTTTGCCTTATCCTAAAGGGAAAACATATAGTATTATTCAATCTTTTAAAGGCAAATTTAGTCATAGCTCCACAAGATCCAAATATGCTATTGATTTTAATTTACAAATTGGAGACACTATAACAGCAGCTCGAGAAGGTATTGTTGTTAGAATTAAAGATGAATATAAAGAACATGGAGGTCGTGATTTTATTGACAAAGCAAATCTCGTTACTATTATTCACGATGATGGAACTATAGCAGCATATGTACATTTAGATTATAAAAGTGTATTTGTAAAACCTGGGGATTATGTAAAAAAAGGGCAGCCTATAGGCTTATCTGGCTTTACTGGATTTAGCACAAAACCTCATTTGCATTTTGTTGTTCGTAAAGAACAAAATATTGCTATTCCTATTTATTTTGAAGGTTATGCTAAAAAGATTCTAAAAAAAAATAAACGATATAAGCGTCATTAATTTTAAGGCTATGAAAAATTCTAAAAACAATACTAAACGAAGAGATTTTTTAAAATTATTTGGCTTAAGTAGCATCCCTTTAATGGCTCCTTCAATTGTCTTAGGTAATACTCTTTCTAAAAAAGAAGAAAACTTAGATTTCAAAAGAGAAAGTGATAATACTTTTGTGAATTTTATTAGTGATGGCCTTATGTTATCTCCCAAAGAACGTATTCAAAAACTATCTAATATAAATAGCATATCTAAAATAGAACAGGATGTTTATGGTAATGGAGGAACAATTTCAGAGTTAGAAAATGCATTTGCAAAAATAACAGGAAAAGAAAAAGCTATTTTCGTACCTACAGGTACAATGGCAAATCAACTAGCTATTAAATTATTAAACGAAAATAATACTAAAGTGATCGTTCCAGAAAATAGTCATGTTTTTAGAGATGAAGCTGATGCAGCACAATCTGTACATAATCAGAGACTTGTTCCAGTAGGAAAAGGCAAATCATTTTTTGATGCTACAGATTTAAAAGATACAATTGATTATTATAATTCTGGAGAAGTTTTTAAAAGTGGTTTAGGGACTGTAGTAGTTGAACACCCTGTACGTCGAGCTGATGGTACTGCCTTACCTTTGGACACCATAAAATCCATTTCAAAATATTCTAAAGAGAAAGGTTATAAATTACATTTAGATGGTGCAAGAATACATTTAGCTTCTGCTTTTACAGGAGTTTCAATTATAGAATACGCTTCTCATTTTGATACAGTTTATATTTCTTTGTATAAATATTTAAATGCTTCAACAGGCGCTATTTTATGTGGTGATGCTAAGTTGATTGATAAAATGAAGCATCAAATAAAAATTTTAGGTGGGACGACCTATCAAAATTGGAATTCATCTGCTATGGCATTACACTATCTCAATGGAATTGAAGATCGTTGGCAAAAAATAGTTCAAAAAGCCGATCAATTAATTTCTGAATTAAATAAAATTGATGGAGTTTCTATTTCAAAAATTGAGAACGGCACCAACATTTTCAACTTAAATTTAGGTGCTAGAATTAATATTCAAAACTTCAGAAGAACCTTAAGAAAAAATTATAATATTGGGCTCAGAGGAGCTGATGCAAATAGGATGATTAAATTTTCTATTAACGAAAGTTTATCTCGGCAAAAAAATAATACAATAGTAAATGCTTTTAAAAAAGCAATCACAGCTTAATTGTTATTTTATAATTAGTTTTATATTTCATCTTGAGATAAATTATAATTGCTATTTTTACAACTATCCCCTAATCTTAATGTAAAAATCGACTAATTCTATATAGATGAAAACCATCCAATTATTTATTATTGGGCTTTTAATTCTGCCTATAACCATTAACGCACAACGACGAAAAAAGAAAAAAGAAACACCTATAACAATAGTAAATGATACTAGTTTTCATAATTTAAAATTTAGAAATATTGGTCCATTTAGAGGAGGCAGAAGCGTTGCATCTTCAGGAGTAATTGGGCAGCCAATGACTTATTATATGGGTTCAACAGGTGGAGGTGTTTGGAAAACTGTTGATGATGGTATTACCTGGAATAATATATCTGACGGTTTTTTTAAAACTGGAACAGTTGGTGCTATTGGAGTTTCTGAAAGTAATCCAAACATTGTAGTCGTAGGTATGGGTGAACATCCTGCTCGAGGTGTAATGACTTCAATGGGAGATGGCATTTACAAATCTACCGATGCAGGAAAAACATGGACACACTTAGGTTTGGATAACTCTCGACATATATCAGATGTGATCATTCATCCTAAAGATCCAAATATTATTTTTATATCTGTACAAGGGGCGCAATATGGCCCTACAGAAGAGCGTGGTGTTTATCGTTCAATTGATGGCGGTTCAACTTGGGAACGCGTTTTATATGTGAACAATATAACTGGTGCTTCTTCCCTATCGATGGATATGAAAAATCCATTAATTTTATATGCAGCGATGTGGCAACACCAACGTTTTCCTTGGAAGATTGAATCTGGCGGTAAAGGTTCTGGGTTATACAAATCCAATGACGGTGGTATAACTTGGAAAAAACTAGAAGAAGGACTTCCTAAAGCCTTTGGAAAATCAGGTATTTCAGTATCTCGTGCTAATCCTGATCGTGTGTATGCTGTTATTGAAGCCGAAGGTAAAAAAGGAGGCGTCTATCGTTCTGATGATGCAGGAAAAAAATGGATACAAGTTAATTCAGATCGCATCAATATTACGAGGTCTTGGTATTATATGGAAATTTTTGCAGACCCTCAGGATGAAAACCGTGTATATGTCCTTAATGCTCCAATGACTAAATCCATTGACGGAGGAAAGACGTTTACTCCACTATCAACACCTCACGGCGATAATCATCATTTATGGATTCACCCGTTTGATAATACTAAAATGATTAATTCTAATGATGGTGGTGCTAATATTTCTAATAATGGAGGTAAAAGTTGGAGCACACAGCAAAATCAGTTAACTGCTCAATTCTATCGCGTTATTACAGATAACTTAGTTCCATATAACATTTATGCTGGGCAACAAGATAATTCTACGATTAAAATTAAAAGTCGTACCAATGATGGTGGTATCGATTGGAAAGATTGGGAGCCTGTTGCAGGAGGTGAAAGCGCATTTTTAGCTTTTAATCCTAATAATCCAGAGATTGTATATGGTGGAACTTATCAAGGGAATATTAGTAAATGGAATCGTATTTCAAAAGAAGTAAAAGCGATTAAACAATACCCTGAATTAGCCTTAGGTAATGTGCCTAAGGATTTTAAATACAGATACAATTGGAATGCGCCAATTATCACATCTCCGCAAAACAGGAAAGTAATATATCACGCCGGTAATGTAGTGTTTAAAACTGAAGATGAAGGTATCACTTGGAAAGTCATTAGTCCAGATTTAACGAAAAACGAAAAAGATAAGCAAGGGCTTGGTGGCGGTCCTTATACCAATGAAGCTGCTGGTGGTGAAAATTATAATACACTTATGGCATTAGTAGCATCACCTCACGAACAAGGGGTTTTATATGCGGGAAGTGATGACGGATTAGTACATATTACCAAAGATGATGGTGCCAATTGGACCAATATTACACCTTCGGGAATTCCAGATGGTATTATTAATAGCATTGAAATCTCACCTCACGATGCAGCTACAGCTTATATTACGGTAATGCGTTATAAAATGATGGATTTGTCACCTTATATTTTTAAAACAACAGATTATGGGGCAACGTGGGCAAAAATCGTCAAAGGTATTGAAGGCGAGCATACCTTTGCTCGTGTGGTTCGTGAAGATCCTAAGCGTAAAGGCTTGCTCTATGCAGGTACTGAAACTGGGTTATTTATTTCTTTTAATGATGGTAAAAATTGGCAATCGTTTCAACTCAACTTACCTGTAGTTCCAATCAATGACTTGACGATTCAAGATAATGATTTGGTCGTTGCTACAGCAGGACGTTCCTTTTGGATATTAGATGATTTAGGTGCTATCCAGAATATTAAAGACAATCAAACTAAATTTGAGATTTTTCAACCTAAAAATACCTATCGTATTTTTGGAGGTAGTAGTGATAGAGCTGCTAATGGCAATGGTCAAAATCCAAAATTAGGTGTGACGTTTGATTATTACTTACCGCAAACCGCAGATACTTTAGATCTCAAATTGGAAGTTTTAGAAAACAATAAAGTAATTAGGACATATACCAATAAATCTGATAAAAGCTTCAAAACTTGGGGAGGTGGTCCACCAAGACCTCAAGTATTGCCATCCAAACAAGGTTATAATCGCTTTACCTGGAATTTTAATCGTGAAACCTTACCAGCAGTAGATAATGTATTTGTTTTTGGAAATTATAACGGGTCGCGTGTACCGCCAGGAGAATATACGTTGCGATTAACTCTGGAAGAAGGCGTATCGGAAACTAAGGTCATGATTTTACCAAATCCTAAAGTAAAAGCATCAACTTCAGATTTTGCTGAACAACAACGTATGTTGAATACAATTGAAGATGCTATTCGCGATATCCATGAATCCGTAAATAGTATACGTTCGGCTAAATCACAATTACAAGGTTATGCAAAATTATTAAAAGATAATACTGATGCTGAAATGCTTTTAGAAATGGGAGAAGCACTCATTGAACGTATTGAAACTTGGGAGGAAAATCTCATCCAGCCAGACCAAAAAACATTTCAAGATGTAATTAACTTTCATAATCAACTTAATGCAGAATTGATGAATTTAAAAGGATATATTGATACAGCTGACCCTAAAATCACACAAGGTGCTAGAGAACGTTTAAATGATTTAATGGCGAATTGGAAAACCTTTAAAGACGAGCGTGATGATATCATAAATTCTAAAATGTTGGATTACAATAGCCTATATAAAGATTTAGATTTACCAGCTATTATTTTAGAGGATAAGAATTAAATGTCATTTCATGTGACGAGGAATCTTATTTTTTAGTTCAAAATGATCAATTAAACAAATAATAAAATTCTTTACTTTTAATTCCAGAAAATCATTCAAAAAACAAATAAATCCTTATGAAACGTCATTCAACACTTTTAGTTTTTTTATTATCCATTAGCAATGTATTAATTGCTCAAGACGCTTATTTTCAAATTGACCCAACTTTATCTCCTAACGGGCAAACTATTGTATTTAGTTATGATGGCGATTTATGGAAAATACCATCTACTGGTGGTGAAGCCTCACGTTTAACAGCAATGCGAGGTGAAGAAACACTACCTCGTATTTCACCAGATGGAAAATGGCTTGCTTTTAGCGCCACGCAATATGGTAATAGAGATATTTATATCATGCCTATTAATGGTGGAGAAATCAAACAACTCACCTACCACGATGCTGCAGATGATGTGGATAGTTGGTCTTGGGATTCTAAAACCATCTATTTTACTTCATCACGTTATAACCGTTATAGCGGTTATGAAGTATCAGTTACAGGCAGCACACCAAAACGTTTGTTTGAACACTATTTCAATAACGTTCATAATGTAGTTGAACATCCATCGTCAGGTGAAATATTCTTCAACGAAAGTTGGGAAAGCAAAAACTTCACGCATCGTAAGCGATACAAAGGTGATTATAATCCAGATATCAAATCGTATAACCTAAAAACAAAGCAGTATAAAGAATATACTACATACAAGGGAAAAGATATGTGGGCTACTTTTGATAGTAATGGAGCTATATTCTTTGCTTCCGACGAAGCTAATGACGAGTACAATCTATATACTTTAGCAAACAATGAAAAAACAGCGTTAACGTCATTTAAAACTTCAATTGGCAGACCACAGGTCAGCGCCAATGGACAAAAAATAGTATTCACTAAAGATTATCAAATTTTCCTATACGATGTCGCTAGTAAACGTTCGAAAAAATTAGATATTACTATTTTAAAGAATAACACCTTATCTAAATCGCAAGATTTTCAGGCTAAAGACAATATTAGTTATTTTGATGTTTCACCAGATAACAAAAAGATTGCATTTGTATCTCGTGGTGAACTATTTGTTTCAGACATTAAAGGAAAGTTCGTTAAAAAAATAAATACAACTACTAATGAACGTGTTTTAGAAGTAAAATGGTTAAAAGACAATCGTACGCTTCTATATAATCAAACTGCAAACGGTTATCCTAATTTATATACCATTTCAGCAGATGGAACGGGTTCTGAAAAACGCCACACTAACGAGCCTAAAAACAATATCAATTTAAAATTAGATTCCAAGTTGGAAAATGCGGTTTACGTAAGTGGTCGTGATGAATTGCGTTTATTAGATCTTGAAACTTTTAAAAGTACTACTGTGGTTACGGATGAATTTTGGGCACTACGACCTACAACAGCGCAATTTTCACCAGATGGCAATTATCTATTATACAATGCTTTCCGAAATTTTGAACGCGATGTATTTGTGTATCATATTCCTTCAAAAAAGATTACTAATCTTACCAATACTGGTGTTAATGAACAAGATCCTGTTTGGTCGGCAGATGGTAAATATGTGTATTTTGCTTCTAATCTAACTGAACCAAGTTTCCCTAGAGGAACATCTACTGTTCAGATTTATCGTATGGCTTTAGATAAATATGAAGCACCTTTTACTTCTGATAAATTTAATGCACTTTTTAAAGAAGAAGACAAAAAAGAAAAGGGTAAAAAGAAAGATGATAAAAAAGAAATTTCTGAACCTACGCCGGTTATCATTAACGAAAATGGGTTAATGGATCGTTTACAACGTATCAGTCCTGCATTTGGAAGGCAAGCTGGTGTTTACACCATTACTAAAGACGAAACCACATATGTGTATTATGGGTCTAATCATGATGAAGGGAATTTCAACCTTTGGCGTACAATTATTAAACCTTTTGAGCGTAATAAAACTGAAAAAGTAGGTATACAACGTGTAGGTGGAGGACAATTTAAAAGTGTAAAAGACAAGCATTTTATTCTAATGAATGGTGCTATTCATTCTATAAATCTTGGTTCTAATAAATTGAATAAACTTAATATAGATGTGAAATTTCGTAAAAACTTAACTAATGAATTCAGTCAGATGTTTTATGAGGCGTGGGCTGGATTTGAATCTAACTTTTATGATGATAATTTCCATGGACAAAACTGGCAAAAATTAAGAGATAAATATGCTGCATTCTTGCCTTATATTACTAAACGTTCGCAACTAAGTTTATTGTTTAATGATATGCTTGGAGAGCTCAATACTTCGCATTTTGGATTCAATACATTTGGGAGAGAAGATGCTCAATTTTATGGTAGTCGTACTTTAGAAACTGGTATTTTATTTTCTAAAGATAATCCTTATATAGTTTCCAACATAGTAGCTAAAAGCCCTGCTGATGTTACTGGTAAAAATATAAAAATTGGCGATCAGTTAATTGCTGTAAATGGAAAAACCATAAACACTAAAGTAAATCGTGAATTTTATTTCTCTGAACCTTCTATTGATAGTGAAATGCAACTGACCTTTAAACGTAGTGGAGAAACGATCGTTGTAAATATTCACCCAATATCTTCTGGCAGATTACGAACATTACTATATGACGAATGGGTAGCAAATAATCAAGCTTACACAGATGCTAACAGTAACAACAAAATTGCTTATGTACACATGAAAAACATGGGAGCTGGTGAGTTAAATAATTTTATGAAAGAAATGGTTTCTGAAACCTATAGTAAAGAGGCTTTAATTTTAGATTTACGAAACAATACTGGTGGCAATGTGCATGATGATGTCTTACAATTTTTATCTCAAAAACCATATTCAAAATGGAAATATAGAGGTGGTAAATTAGCTCCTCAACCTAATTTTGGTCCTGGTGCAAAACCTATAATTATTCTGGTAAATGAACAAACACTTAGTGATGCAGAAGTAACTTCTGCTGGATTTAAAGAACTAGGTCTAGGCAAGGTAATTGGTACAGAAACCTATCGTTGGATTATTTTTACTTCAGGAGCTGGTTTGGTAGATGGCTCATTTTATCGTTTACCATCTTGGGGTTGCTATACTTTAAGTGGAGATAATTTAGAGAAAACTGGTGTTACTCCAGATATTTATATAAAAGAAACTTTTAAAGATCGTTTAATGGGTAAGCAACCACAACTCGATAAGGCAATTGAAGAGATTATGAAAAACTTGAAAAATTAATTAACTCTTAAAAATCCCTCTCTTGAATAAGAGAGAGGGTAAAATCTACTAAAGGCTAATGGCAGAGGGGTTCGATAGATTAAATAACCCTTAAATAAAATCCAAACTAGACTATATAATCTAAGGTTTCATTTATCTTTACATACCACAAAAAATAACTTATGAGAATTCATTTTTATCTCCTATCAATTACTTTATTAGCTTGTTTTCAAACTCAATCGCAAAACTTTGAAAACTCAGTCAAACGCTTTATTTCAGTAGATTCAGAAATTACAGCTATTACAAATGTAACAGTGATTGACGGTACAGGTGTTGCCTCAAAACCCAACCAAACAGTTATTATAGATAAAGGAATTATACGTTATGCTGGAAATGCCGTCAATGCTCCAATTCCATCAGGAGCAAGAAAAATTGATGGTACAGGTAAAACCATTATTCCTGGTTTAGTGATGCTTCATGAGCATTTATTTTATACTAAACCTTTTGAAAACTGGTTTAGTGTTGGTCAAATGACCTTTACATTTCCACGTTTGTACTTAGCTGGCGGGGTAACTACAATGCGAACAGGAGGAAGTATTCAACCACAAACAGATCTCAACGTCAAAAAATGGATTTCTGAAGGTAAAATGACAGGTCCAAAAATGGATGTTACTGGACCATTTATTGAACGTGAAGGGCCTCGTGTGCCAGAACTTGGTTTTATTGGTAATGCTGATGAAGTTGCTAAAATTGTTAATTTTTGGGCAGATAAAGGTGTGACCTCATTTAAGGTATATAATAACATTACTAAAGAAGATTTAAAAATTGCCGTAACAGAAGCACATAAAAGAGGGTTAAAAGTTACCGGACATTTATGCTCATTAACCTATGAAGAAGCATCTAACATCGGTATCGATAATTTAGAACATGGTTTTATGGCATCAAGTGATTTTTCTACTAATAAAGAAGAAAATATCTGTGATCCGTTTGAAGCTAGAAAAGGCTTAGCTAATGAACCCGTGGACGGAGAGCGCATCAATGCACTTATTGATTTATTAATAAAAAACGAAACAGCCATTACCACAACACCTAATGTATTTGAACCTTATACCGATCGTGAAATTGTTCCTGGTGGCGGTTTTGATGCTGTTGCCCCACAATTACAAGAGCGCCTAAAAGCGGCACATACAAGAAATCAAGGAAGAGATAGTGCTAGTTTGGCTTTGTTTAACAAAAACTTAGCTTGGATCAAACGTTTTCATGATAAAGGTGGTATTTTAGTAGCTGGTACAGATCCAACTGGTGCAGGGCGAACTGTAGCAGGATATTCTAACCAACGTACAGTAGAAATTTTAGTAGAAGCTGGATTTAGTGTTGTTGATGCTATTAAAATAAGTACTTATAATGGCGCTATATTCTTAAAGAAAGAAAATGAAATTGGAACCATACAATCTGGAAAAAGAGCTGATTTAATTTTAATTAATGGTGATTTGGACAAAGACATTAAAAATATCAGAAATATGGAAACTGTATTTAAAGATGGTATTGGTTTTGATTCTAAAAAATTATTTGAATCAGTTAAAGGGCAAGTAGGTTTAAATTAATTACTTTCAGCACAACAAACATCCTCTTAAAATATCTCGCAAATAAAATTATTAACGAGATTAAAAACAAAGATGAATTTAAAATAGCACGATATGAATACACTTAATGTTATAATGGTAATGGCTATTATTCTCTTTGCAAGGCTGGCAATTCGATTGATAATCAATTATAAAAAAATGAAAAGTGAAATTGAAGATGATGAAAACAATGATATTGATGAATTACCAAAGTAATGTTAAGCATCCTATATTAATTTACATAAAAGATTTATCTTTATCGTTCCACAAAAAATATACAAGATTAAACATATGAAACATATTACATTCTTATCTCTTTTATTATTAAGTGTTATTTCAATTAACGCACAATCTAATAAAAAGAAAGTTCTTAAAACTGTAGATCAAAACACCATTAAAGGACATATTTATTTTTTAGCTGACGATGCTCTTAAAGGTCGAGAGACTGGCACTCCAGAAGGAAAAATTGCAGCAGCTTATTTGGCAAACACTTTACGTAGTTATGGTGTTAAACCAAATCCTAAAACAGGAAATTATTATCAGGAAGCTACGTTAAAAACCAGAGCAAGAGGTAACAGACCGTCAGTTACTATACAATCACAAAATGTAATTGGAATTGTAGAAGGAACAGATCCAGAACTTAAAGATGAATATATTATTTATTCTGCACATTATGATCATGTAGGTACTCACCCGTCTAATGTACCTGGAGATTCTATTTTTAATGGTGCTCGTGATAATGCTGTAGGGAGTACTACCGTTTTAAGTATGGCTGAAAATTTAGCAAAATACCCAACAAAACGTTCTGCCCTATTTATTTTCTTTACTGGTGAAGAAAAAGGCCTTTTAGGAAGTCGTTATTATGTTGAAAATCCTGTACTTCCATTAAATCAAATGGTATATTGCTTTAACAGTGATAATGCAGGATACAATGATACATCTATTGCCACTATTATTGGATTGCCGCGAACTACTGCCGAGCAGCACATTAAAGATGCAGCAACAGCATTTGGACTTACAGCAGTTGATGACCCTGCCCCAGAACAAGGCCTTTTTGATAGAAGTGATAACGTGAGTTTTGCAAGAAAAGGAATTCCATCACCAACATTTTCATTAGGGTTTAGGTCTTTTTCTGGAGATGTAACAAAATATTACCATCAACCTGGAGATGAAGCCGATACTTTAGATTATGATTATCTATTAAAGTTTTTTCAAGCTTATGTTTTAGCCGGGAGATCTATTGCTGATGACAAAGAAACTCCTACCTGGGTTAAAGGTGATAAATACGAAGCTGCTGGAAAAGCTTTATACGGTAATTAAAATATAAATTATTCATATTTTAAACTGCTATATCAAATAATTTGATATAGCAGTTTTTATTTTTACAAGTCTCAAAATTTGTATATTAGGCATTTACAAAAAACCATCTTTCATGAAAAAATTGATATCTCTAAATTTTGTTTTATTAAGTTTTATTCCTTTTTTATTTGCTCAAGAGAATAAAGATCAAAATAAATGGACTCCAGAAAATATTATAAATATGGAATCTATGGGATCTGTTTCGATTTCTCCTGATAATTCTATGGTAGTTTGGACCAAACGCAAAGGTGTAAAATCTAAAGATCGTTTTGTATCTGATATTTATTTAACACGTTTAAATCGCAAAAAAGATGGTGTTTTTAGAACAGTTCAGCTTACAAACGGTGAGGATAATGATTATAGTCCTCTTTTTTCAAAAGATGGAGAATTTATTTATTTTTTATCTTCTAGAGACAAAGGCAATAAGCTATGGAAATTAAGTATTTATGGAGGAGAAGCGCAAAAAGTTAATGAATTTAAAAATGGAATTTCAAACTTAAAGTGGAAAAATACTAATACGCTCTTATTTCAATCTAACAACGGAAAAACACTTTATGAAAAAGAAGCTGAGGACAAAAAAGACAATGTAATTGTAGTTGAAGACTCTCTACATTGGAAACCAAATTATGTTTATGCTTATAGCTTAAAAGATAAATCTATTAAAAGACTAACAGATAACAAAAAACCCTTGTGGAGCTATGCAGTTTCCAATAATGGGAAATGGTTGTTTTATGGTATGCAACGTAGTAGAAGTTATGCATCTGATGCTCAACAAGACCCCTATTATTATATTAAAAATCTAGAGTCTGGAGAAGTAAAACTAATTATTACTGATAGAGATTTTCCTATTAGTGGTATTGAGTTTAGTAAAGATGGTAAGGGGTTTTATTTTGCTTCTGATTATGCTTCAGATCCTAAATGGAATGGAGCTGGAATAAGTGAGTTATATTATTATACTATCGCCAGTAACACTTACAAAAAAGTTAACCTAAAGTGGGAATTAGGCCTTGGAGGTGGTTTTACTGTTGTAGGTAATGATGTGATTGCTTCTTTAGCGAATAGGGCGACTCGTCGATTAGTTTACTATAAAAAAACCAGTAATAGTTGGTCAAAGTCTAAAATTGATTTAAATATAAAAAATGATCATACTTTTTTATATACTGTTTCTGACAATGATTCAAAGGTAATTTACAATTATTCAACTGCATCTAAATTACCTAAATTTTATATTGCCGATTTAAATGAAAATAAGTTTTCCAATGAGCAAGAATTAGTTAAATTAAATAAAAATCTAAGTAAAAAGCCACTTGCTAAAAGTGAGATAATGATATGGAAAGGGTATAACAATGAAGATGTGACTGGTATTTTATATTACCCAGAAAACTATGAAGAAGGAAAACGTTATCCATTGATGCTCTCAATACATGGTGGTCCAGCTTCTGCAGATCGAGATGTCTTTAGAGAAAGTTGGAGTTCATACCCTAATTTATTATCTCAAAAAGGAATGTTTGTATTAAAACCTAATTATCATGGATCTTCAAATCACGGACTGTCTTATGTGGAAATAATTAAAGGTAATTATTACGAACCCGAATTAGAAGATATTACTAAAGGAATAGAAGTGCTTCATCAAGAAGGAAAAATTGACAAATCACAAATGGGAACAATGGGCTGGTCTAATGGTGCTATTATAACCACAATGCTAACGGTTCGTTATCCAGAAATGTTTAAAGTAGCTGCTCCTGGGGCTGGTGACGTAAATTGGACTTCAGATTTCGGAACTTGTCGTTTTGGAGTAAGTTTTGATCAATCTTATTTTGGAGGAGCTCCTTGGGATGATTTGAATGGCAAAATTTATAATGAGAAATATCTTTTAAAATCACCACTATTTGAAATTGAAAAAATAAAAACCCCTACCATAATTTTTCACGGTAGTGAAGATCGGGCAGTACCGCGCGATCAAGGCTGGGAATATTATAGGGGCTTACAACAAGTTGGGAAAACGCCTGTGCGCTTTTTATGGTTTCCTGGGCAGCCACATGGTTTAAGAAAAATAACACATCAGCTTCGAAAAATAAAAGAGGAAATTGCCTGGATAGACACCTATCTATTTAATAAGCCATCTACTAAAAATGAGGCTTTTAAAAAAGGAAGCCCTTTAGATAAAGCTTTAAAAATAGAATCTGTAAAAAGTTCTAAAGGTTTTTTTGGAGAATTAAAAAATGGTGTTTTAATTCCAGAAACAGTACTCATAAAAAAAGATTCGACTTCTATTGGTCGTTTTGAAGTAACTAATGCTCAGTTTAAAGCTTTTAAAGCTGATTTTAATTATGATGCAGGATTAGATAATTACCCTGTTGAAGTTAGTCGTTCTGATGCTAATGCATATATTACTTGGTTATCAAAAGTTACAGGAAATAACTATCGTTTACCCAATTCCAAAGAAGGTAAAGTGTTGCACAAAAAAGCACGATCTGTTGCTTCAAAAGAAAACACATTAAACTATTGGGCGGGTTATGATATTATAAAAGAAGATGTTCCAGATTTACTTAAAAAAATAAATGGATTAAATACTGTACTCTTTAAAAAGGTAGGTAAAAACAAGCCTATTAAAATAGGTAATGCTGAAATTTATGATCTCGGTGGCAACATTGCCGAGTATTTTGACAATGGAATTTATGGCTATAGTGCTTATGATTTTTTCGATTCTTATGATGACTCTATGATTAGTAGTAAACACATTGGTATACGAGTGATTAAAGAATAACTTATGATAACTATCTTTAGAAAAATACGACAGCAATTTCTTTCTAAAAATAAATTTAGAAATTACTTACTATATGCTATTGGCGAAATAGCTCTGGTAACCATAGGTATTTTACTAGCATTGCAAGCGAACAATTGGAATGAAAAACGAGCTCAAAAAATTGAACTCAATAATGCGCTAAAAGATATTTCCAATGATATGATTATTGATACTACATCTGCATCTCGTATTATTGCTTTTTATGAGGATAATCAAAAATACAGTCAAAAAATTATAAATAAAGAACTTTCTTTAGACAATTATAAAGAATGTTTACAATGCATGGGCTTAATTACTGTATACCAACCTTTCACTATCCAAACTCGAGGATTTGAGCGTTTAAAAACCATATCTCAAAAACAATCTACACAAAACGATAGTTTAATAGCAGATATTACTGAGATTTATTCACAATTAATTCCTCTTATAAATAAAAGTAATGAGCGTATGGAAAATGAGATTCTTTCTAACTTTAATGATTTTAAGCAATTTCCTTGGTTTGTAGATTTATTTCAGGGTAAATTTAACCAAGAGATGATTGAATATTTTGTTTTAAGTGAAGATTATAGAAAGCGTGTGGCTGCTCATAGTGTTTTGGCTGCTGGAAATCATTTAAATCTTACTAAAACTTATAATATTAATGCTAAACAAATACTTATACGTATAGATGAGCATTTAAAAAAAGTTGAAAAATGACAACAAATTTTTCGTTCAGACATATTACACCAGTTTTACCTTCCCTAGATATAGAAAAAGATATTGCCTGGCATAAACAATATACAGGTTTTGAATCTATATCCCATGATAGTATGTATGCCGTTTTAAAACGAGACCATCTATTTATTCATTTACAATGGCATGCCGATACCAAAGATGATCCTTTACTTGGAGGGTCTGTGATTAAAATTTTTGTTAAAGATATCCAGTTTATTTTTGAAGAGTTTGTAAATAGAGGGACTGTAAGTAAAGACAAGCTTCGCTTAAACACACCATGGAATACTAACGAATTTGGATTTTATGATTTAAATAATAATGCGATATTTATTGTAGAATAAATTATTGTTAACCAACTCAACCAACAAATGAAAACTTTTCTTTACACTACTATTTTATTTTTTGTATCAATCACATCATATCCGCAACAATATGATTTTCCTGAAGATTACAAATTAGAAACTCCAAAAGATTATTCTACTTACGAAAAAGAGGTTGTTAAAAGTTTAAACTGGCTCGTAGCTGCTCCGACAAATAAGCATAAAGAGAAAAGAAAAAAAATAAATATTTTTTTATTAGAATGGATTTTAGGAGCTCCTAATATTTCTATTTCTATAAATAGCGAGTTTTCCGATGTTACTAATAATGATGATTTTTATATGATTTTTATAGGAGGTTGGGCAAAATATGCCATAGAAACTGGAGACACTTCTAATGAAGTTGAAGGTAATATTGCTGGTATTAAAAGCTTGATTACTTATTATAAAAAAAACAGAAAAGCTTTAGGTAAAATTAAATATCTCGAAAAGTATATTAAACTTGATGATAAAGGTAAATTAGAAAGCTATATTAATTCTAGGCTTTAAAGTTATTATTCTTTTCCGTCCACATAATCTTGTAGATAAGAAAATCGTTTTGTGAGTTTTCCATTTTCTGTAATTTTTGCACGTTGTAAAATGCCATCCTTATCATTATTAAAAAATGCTGGAATAACATGTTCTAAAAACATATCTCCAAAACCTTCACTTGCATCTTTTGGAAGTTCGCAAGGTAAATTATCAACCGCCATAACGGTAATAGCATCTTTAGTATCATACGCAACTTCAGTTTCAGTTTGCGAATTATAACCGTAAAAAGGTTCTGCAATTGTTGATGGTCTAATTGTACTGGCTATTGGTCCATCAATATCACAAGAAATATCTGCAATAAGGTTAATTTTAAAATCAGGGTGTTTAGCATCATCTTTAGTAAATAAGTATGGTGCCCCATCTCCATAAAAATGACCTGCTATAAAAAAGTTGGTTTCTTTAGCATAAGGCATAAAGTTACTTTCGTAACCACTTGGATCTTTATAAAACTCTGATGTATTACCTACTTTACCATCCACACGCTTACTATATTCCATAACATCTATTAAACAATATATAGGTTCAGTAAATCTAGATGTTAAATACAAGGCATCACTTACTTGTTTAATTTTTAAATGATCTAAAATCTCTTTTGCACCTCGGGCTACTTTTCCTGTACCTGATAATAGAATTTTAATATGAGGCAATGTTATTTTATCTAATTCTGCTTTTACTGCATCTAAATCAGGTAAGTTTTCTACTTTAGGTAAATTAAACAATCCATCTCTCAATCCTAAAGCTCTAAAACCATTATAAGCACCAACAAGTCCAGCGTAACGTCCAAAACCGATTAATCGTAATCCATTTTCTCTAACAATAGTTTCATGATCATACATCTCAATATTTTTATCAAGTACTGCTTGTAACAATTTTCTATTATAAGGTTGTTTTTTAATCGTATGTGAAAAGAAAAAATATTTCTTATTCGAAATCAAAGCTTCAATTGGCACTTCTTTCACCCCAATCATAACATCGCAATCATTAATATCTGAAGTTACTTCAAAACCTTGTGCTTTATATGCATTGTTCGAAAACACTCTAATATCACTAGGTTCAACTTTAAAAATAGCATTTGGAAACTGTGAAGCAGCTTCTTTTAATTTTTCTGGAGAAAATACCACACGGCGATCAGGTGGGTTTTTACGTTCTTTGATTATCGCAAATTTAATACTCATCTAATTATTTATAAATATTGGTATAAGATTTACACGAAAATAGTTGGATTTATAGGCTTATACAAACTTTTTAATAACTTTGCATCTGCGTTAAAAATTTAAATGATATTCTTTAGTTTATCTAAGTTACTAGAGCCTAATCTCAAATATCTTTAAAAAACGCTACGATACATACAAGGGGTCGACTGGTTTTGACAGCAGGTTGTATTAAACGGTAAGCACGTCGTGTAATGACTTTGAAACACGTAAAAGGCTAAGTCAAAATTTAAACGGCGAGAATAACTACGCTTTAGCTGCATAATCTGAATTATAGTAAGATTAGCCTCGTCCTACAAGGTAGGAATGCTAAATGTCTCTTGAAAGCCTTGGTTAACGGCGTTCTAATTAGAGACATCGTAAAAGTAAACCTAGAATAGTATATGCTTTGGATATTATTTGAAACTAAAAAAGCTAAGTTATAAATAGGCTGTTTTTTGTCAGTTTATAATCAAAAATAAATAAAAAACTAAACGTGTAGAAAGCTCTTTGGTAGCTTGTTTGGACCCGAGTTCGATTCTCGGCGACTCCACATTAATAAACCTCAACTATTTAATTATTAACATGTTGAGGTTTATTTTATTACACTTTAGACAACCAATAGTCAACAATTTAAAAATTTATAACTTTTACTAACATTTAAAGCTTAATCTAAAAACTCTGTACCTTTGATATGTCTTGCTAAAATACTCAAACATTTGAATAAAATAAAAGAAAGTGTTATGTTCTCTTTTTTTGTAATATTAAATCCAGATCGTTTAGTATATTTCTAGTTTCATCATTATCTGCATATTTAATAGCCTCTTTTACTTGATTGTGAATTTTGACCTGATACTCTATATCAAGTAACTCCCATATAAACTGTATACTATTAGAAGTCGTTTCAGCTAATATAATTTTATCTTCTAAGCTATACCTATGATGAGACTGATTTACCCTTAAAGAAGCTTCAATGATTGTAAAATAGCCATTCTGCATTTTTTCATAAGAATCTTTATAGAGATCTGATTCTTTTGAGATACTAGGGTATCTAATTGCTAAACTAACACCCTTTGTTCCTTGATCTACTATTAGTCTCTCTAGTTGAATAGCCTCATAACTGTAATATATTTGCTCTTTTGCTTTTGCCCCATAAAGAAATATCAGTTCTATAATAACGTTTCTGAATTGCCTAAATTGGTTAGTTTGAAAAGATACATTTAATGAATCTAGTACATCTATTTTAGGTATTTCTTCGATTATTTTATTATAAAGCCCTGATGATTTTTTACTATTAAATTTTGGTAATGGGAACGAATCTATCTGTTTCATTTTTTTTAGAACTTCTATAGTTTCAATTAAATCACTCGATTGCCATTCACTTTCTATATTAGGGATTCCATTGTCATAGTATTCTTCCAATGTTTTTGAATGATCTGAGTATCTTAAACATGAAACAATGACAAGGCTAGTGATTATTAAATAGAAATTCTTTCTCATAATTTAAATTTAGAGTACTTATCTAACAAACATACTATTTTAAAGCTTCTAATATCGACTATTTTATTTACACTCTCCCTTTTAAGATAATCTACCTTTAGTATAATCTTAGAATTTCGTTTATTACATTTTCTTTTCATAGAGTCAGTAATCCCTTTTCAATCTATTTATTTTATGTTCATAGTAAATCGTGAGTTTTGTGACCGTAATGTGACCGTTTTAGACTGAAGTTTTTTGAAGTAATTATTTTTGAATACTATTTAATTATAGGTTGTTTGCCTTTGGTATAACCTTGTGATTATTGCTTTAATATGTTAGATATTCTTAGGGTTAGTTTTTCTGAATGTTAAGTTTTGTTAAGTTCTAATATTCGATTTTTGGATTAATGGTTTTATAAGGTTTTAGTGTTAGCGTATAGTTTTATAAAATTTTTAGATGAAGGAGAACAATGGACTACATCTTTTAATTAAGAAAATTCTCTATTTTAGAGCATAAAATTTAGTTTTGGTATGGAAATAGAATATAAAACTATTACAGATGAAGAATTAATTAAAGTAATAGACGATCATCAGCTCTGGAGAGAACGTTATAGTAATGGAGGTAAGCGAGCAAATTTATCTTTTCACGATTTATCAAAAAACAATTTTCCTAAACGAGTTAAACTTGAAAAGGCAATCCTTGTAGGAGCAGACTTTAAGGGTATTGATCTTATAAAAGCAGATCTTTCAATGTCAAAACTTAAAGGATCAAACTTTACTAGAGCAAACCTTGAAGGAGTAGATTTTAAAGGTGCTGATCTTACAAATTCGAACCTTTCATTTTCAAATCTTACAAATGCAATATTTAGAGATGCATTTATTAAAAGTACAATTCTTAAAAATGCAGTTTTTAAAAATGCATTTCTTCCAAAATTAGATCTTGAAGATTTAGATCTAAATGGAACTAATCTTTCAAACGCAAACCTTTCAAAAGTAAACTTAACAGGAGCAAATCTTATAGGAGCAGATCTTACAAATGCAGATATTAGAGAAGCGTACTTTGGAGGCGCAAATCTTAGAGACGCGAAACTTACGGGTATTTTATATTTAAACAATGAATTGCAATTTGCATTAAACGTACCTAAGATATATTTACAAACTAAATCTAAGAACATTGAAAATGAAGCTGAAATAAAAATTAAAAGATTAGAAGAAGAACTTACTAAAAAAAATCAGCAATTAGAGGAAGCATCAATAACAGATGAAGAAATTAATAAGATTGAAATTGAAAAAGCAAAACTAAACTTAGATAAACAGAAATTTCAAAAAGAAAAGGATGACGAGGCAGAAAGAAAAACAAAGACCTCTAAAAATATTGAAGAAACAATTGAAAGCTTAAAAAAACCTAACACCTATTTGAACAGTCAAATTAAAATACAATATAGTTTATGTATTGTTTATTTGTTACTTGTAATATTCTGTATCATATTTTTTATTTACTATGTATATGATAATTATTCTGTTTTTCGATTAGAGTTAACCAAAGATACGAGCACCATACAATGGATTTTTTATGTGTCACCTATTTTAATATCTTTTACCTTGGTGATTACATTTATAAATCAAATAAATAATCGATTGAAAAATATATTTATATTTCACGAGCGTAAAAGATATGTAGATTCTATTGATGGTAGTTTAAATGCAGTTCTTAAAATAAATAATGATGATGACGCAAGAGGTAAAATTTTAAATGCAATGGATAAAATACTGGAGCATACTATTAAAAGTTCTGAAAAAATGTATGACCTTGTTAATCTAGACGAAAAAGAGATTAAGGATCCTATAGATATAGCAAAAGAGATAAAATCTAAAATATAACAAGTAAAATATTAAGTTTCAATATAAAACTTAAACAGCAACGTGCTAATAAATCGAAATATAGATTTATCAGAATAAGCTTAGAGATTGTATTATTTTTGTTAAATGGTTAATGTCACTTCGATGAACTGTTCATTTTTTTAACACTTAACACATAAACTTTTGTTAAAACCCTAAACCAAAACATACTAAATAACTGAATAGTAAGGTTTTACTGCAATCATTTAGAGGCTTTCCCGTAATATAAATTCTATTTTTATAAGTAATTTTAAATATAAATTAGTTATTGATATTACTGTAATTTAATCATTAATTTATGGATATTATTGAGATTAAGGAATTGACAATTTTGTATTAATTGGTTATTTCTATATTAACTAGTCACTCCTTAATCTCTTCTATAAATAATAACAAGCCTCCCTACTTTTGTTTTCTTTTTTAAATTACATAAATCTTTTTAAAAAATAAGCAAGCATTTTATATGTTTTGTTTAACAATATTCTCTCGCGAAGAATTGGCATATACTGTGAATGCCATTAAATGTTCACAGTTTTAAATAAATATTAAAACTTTTAATTATGAAAAATTTAAAAAAATTAGGAAAGATCTTAAACAAAAATCAACAAAAAATGGTTAATGGAGGATTCTTTGGATGTGGTGAATCAGACGAATGTTTATTAACTGGTTGTCTCGCTAATATTGAGCCTCATCGTTGGATTGGTTTTGAAGGTGGACCTTGTGGATTTGAAAGACCAGCTAATCAATCTTGTACTGGCATAGTACAGAATGGATTATGTTGTGTGATTTAATTATTTGACAAGGTTCGATTATAATAAAAGTAGTGGGCTTACTCTTCCTTCTTTTATATTTTAATTCTCTTCTATAGAGATTATATCTATCAAACAAGAAACTTATAGATGTTATATCTATAGGTTTCACAAAGATAAGGACAGCTTTAATATATTAAAGCTGTCCTCTTTTTATTATATTTTATCAAGTTAATTACTCGCTTATATCTATTATATAGACAATATATTGTCTGTATAATCTTCATCAGATCGTGAACCAAACGGATCGATAGCAATGTGTGTAGGCTGCTCATCTACAATAATCTTAAATTCCATTTGATTTTTATTTATTCTATGTGATTTTAAATACAAAACATTTTCTTTTTTCACATTACCAGGATGTGCTGCAAAAACACCTATTTGAATAGGTTCATCCATAGTAACCTCTTTAATATCTCCATTATTTTGTTGTTGAAAACGTTTGGCATCCACCTTAATACTTACTTCATATGTGCCATTATTTAGTTGTTTATATGATGATGATTCAACCGATAAATCATAGGTTATTACACGTTTAAACCAATCATCAATTAATGTATGATATGCTTGCGGAGCGACTTTGTATAATTCTTCTAAAAACTCTATAGATGTAGCATGTAACCCTATTTCTTTTTTATGTTTGTTTACCATGTTTTTAATGGCTATGTTTATTTTGTCTTCTCCTATTAAATCTCTTAAAGCTAATAACACGGTATGAGTTTTTCCATATGACAAATAACTTTGCCCGCTTACCTGATATAATGGAGGTTCATACTCAGTCTCAAAAGATCTTCCCCTAAAATATAATTCATTAGCTGTTTTGCTCAATTGCCAAATTGCTGACTTTCCATACATTTGATCCATTACAACAGCTTCTGCATATTTTGCTAAACCTTCTACAAGAATAGAGCCTCCATCAACATTTTTTGGAGATAAGATATGCCCAAACCATTGGTGTGCTACTTCATGAATGGTTCGTTTAGCTACTAAATCAAAATCAGTTACATTTCTTAAGTCTACAAGGTGTAAACGATCTTCAACCATACTTATGGTGCCTGGATGCGCAAATCCTCCAAAACCCCAATGACTTGGAATCTCTGCAATACGGATATGATCAAAAGGATAATCTCCAAAATTGGTAATACAATAATCCAATGTTTGCTTCGTACTTTCCGTAATACGCTCAAGATTAAAATTATGATCAGGATGATAGTATTGTTCTATAGTAATACCATTATGCATTGCCTTACTTTGATCGTATTTTGCTGAAAAGTATCCTATTGTAGGAATAACAGGTTCATTTGATTTATAATGAAAATAATTTCTATTTTCTGAGTTCCATTGTTTCACCAATATTCCAAGAGCAATTGCCGTCTGGTCATTTTCTGTTGAGATAAGAGCTTCGTAATTAACACGCCCTATATAACTATCTGTATTTTGGATATGAGTATCTGAAACCTCTATTTCTTTTCGAACTGGTAATCCTCTCTTTTCACGTTCTTTAGAGTTTGTAATTTCAAACCCATTCCTATATTCTAAAACAGGTTCAAACTCTGAGTACATAAGATACGTTCCGTTTTCAACTAATTCTTGTCCAGATTCATAACCTTTATATTCTTTCTCAATCACATATTCAAATTGTATACTATCTTGAGGTTGGAGCGTTTCATTAAACTGAAATAAATAAGTACCAAAAACAGTATCATGCTCTATGAGTGTCGTATTTTCAATTCGTATTGATTTTAATGGTTCCCGTTCTGTAATAAATAGTTGATTTAACCCCACTGTATTCTTATTAGTAAGTATATAATCTGCAGCTATTCTATAACTTTGGTTTTCTGGATATAAATCTATTTTAGTAGAAATATCCACAGGAAATAAGCCTTCTAAATGTTCATACTTTTTAAATTTACGCTCATAAGCTTCTCTGTAATCTAAAACATCTTGAGATGATCTGTATGTTGTTACAATATTAGTATTGTAGAAGGTCATTGTTCCGAAACTTAAAAACATAATTAATAAGCAAACACCTATTATCGTATCTCTTTTACTCCAATTCGAAATTACTTGTCTTACTTTAAAAGTAGTACTGGAAATAGTACCTCGTTTCCATAACTTAAATGATAAGAATAATAATATTGTTCCAAATGCCAGCCAATACATACTAAGATGATTGTATTGTTTTGTAATACCATTGAAACCATTCATATTGGTATAATTCAAACCAGGAAGTTTTCCAATAAGTAATAACGGATGTTCTATGCCTATTAAAGACGAAAACTGAGTTCCGAACAGAATGATAATTAATCCCGTAATTCCCATTCCTATATATTTATTACGAACAATACTTTGTACAAATAAAGCTAACAGGCTGTAAAATACAAATGTTATTCCAGGGTTGTAAAATAAAGACAAGTATTGAATCAATTCAAAATTGTAATAGTTTCTTGAAATTTGAAACCCTATAGAAACTAAAATTCCAGACAGTATTAAAAAAGCAGGCAGCAATAGTAAGGTTACAAATTTTGATAAATAGAAAGCGCTATTAGACGTTGGTGTAACATCAACTAAACCATTAAAATTAAGATTACGTTCTCTCCAAACAACTTCTCCGCTGTAAAAAATGACTAAAATGATTCCTAATACAAATAATGGTTCAGTGAGACGTTCCATTAACAGATTGGTAAATGGATATAGACTGTCGTTGTATTCTCCACCTTCAACGATTCTAGAGTAAATTTCAGTAATTACAATAACAACCCATAATATCATAACCCCTATAAAAGGCAGGCTTCTAAAGACATTTTTTAATTCTATATTTAATAAGGTTATAAAAGCTTTGATATTAGATTTTCTATTAATTGAAACCTTGACAGATTGATAAATACGTTTCTTTATGCTCTTATTTTGGATGGTTTTTACTTTTTTTACTTTCTGACGTGCTATTCTGAAAGAAAACAATTTATAAGTAGTAAATAATATTAATAAAGAAATAGATAGCCAAAGAATTCTGTTCCACATAAAATAACCCGAAAAAACTAATGATTGCGTATTTTTTTGAAAGAGTGTCCAAAATTGTGTTTGCTCAAACATAGCTGAAATCCCAAAAGGATCAAATAATGCTGCTAATGCCAAACCTTCAGCAGAGGCAGGTACAGATTGTGCCATTATTGGAGAGTTTAAGAAAATAGAACAAATAAAATACAATACATATATTACAATAGCGCTCACATAAGTAGCTACATTATTTTTAGTTAGAATACTAACCGAAAAAATAATAGAAGAGCTAATAAATATATTCGGAAGAACTATAATTAGTAATGTCCATAAATAATGGGCTATATTAAGCGGATTCACTAATTCAGGATCTAAATTTGGCAGAAGCGTTGTTATTGCAAATCCTATTAGAAAAAAACTAAAAGTCATGGTGCTTATTGCAAAGACACCCAAAAATCGACTTAAAAAATAATATCTTTTTTTGATTGATGTACTAAAAATAATAGGGTGCATATTAAATTGCTTATCTCGTAACACACCACTTATCACAAAAAACATAATAATAAATACACTTCCTAAGGTGAATATTCCTGTGATTTCACTAATAGCTTGTGAAGTATTATATATAGTAGTTCCCCTTCCATAACCTTGCCTTCCTAATTGAAAACCTAAGAATAAGAACAATGCAGAAAATAATAAAAAAGCACGTTGTTTTAATTGATATTGTGCTTCAAAACGTAATAATTGATTAAACATAATTTGTGTTTTTTGATGGTGATTAATTAGCAGCTACAGTAGCAAAATAATGATCTTCTAAATTGGAAGTGATTTGTTGAAACCCTTCTTCGGGTCTTGAATCTGCTAATACGCGTATCTGTGTTTCTCCTGAAACTAATTTTGCAGAAATCACATTAAAACTTTTTCTATAAGCATCGATATGTTCTTTTTGGATGATTTTACTCCATACTTTATTTTCGATAGTATGTACTAATTCTGAAGGGTTTCCTTTAGCTATAATTTTTCCTTTGGAAAGGATTGCCATATTCTTGCATAAATCACGTACATCTTCTACTATATGTGTAGACAGGATCACAATAACATTTTCTCCTATCTCACTTAATAAATTTAAAAATCGGTTACGTTCTTCAGGATCTAATCCGGCAGTTGGCTCGTCAACTATAATAAGCTGTGGGTTTGCCAATAACGCTTGTGCAATACCAAATCGTTGGCGCATTCCTCCGGAAAATGTATGCACTGCTTTTTTACGATGCTCAAATAAATTCGTTTGTTGCAATAGTGCTTCAACTTGATCTTTACGTGTCTTCTTATTTGTAATACCTTTTAAAACTGCCATATGGTTAAGAAGTTTTTCTGCAGAAACTTTTGGATATACTCCAAATTCTTGTGGTAAATAGCCTAGGTTTTCACGAACATATTGTGGTTTAGAGACAATGTCTTCATTATTAAATGAAATTGATCCAGAACTGGGTTCTTGCAGTGAAGCGATAGTACGCATTAAAGATGATTTGCCTGCACCGTTTGCACCTAACAAACCAAACATACCGTTAGTAATAGTCAGAGAGATATCGTTTATAGCTTTTACACCATTAGGGTATGTTTTGGTTAGATTGGTAATTTGTAGAGTATTCATATTTGCTTTCTTTTAATAATTAAACTTTGAAGCAAACCTAAATTCAAACTCAAAAACATTTTAATAAAGATGATGTATCCGGAGATTATAAAATCATACAGTTCTACAATCAATATGAAATAGTGTTCATATCAAAAAGAGGTAGATTTATGTTGATAATAATAGTGTCTGTCAAATTACTTGGTAAGCCAACATAACCTAATTACTTTTGAATCATGTTAGCATTTATAAAAAAATATAAGGCATTTATTATAGGGTTCATAATCACTTGGGTTTTGATTTTGATTTTATCGGCTAAGGGCGTTATCCTTATTGACAAAGATGACATACTTACTAACATTCTAGGTTTTCTGTTTTACTGGATATTGATCTCTATGACGATTTATAAGCTGCCTTATTTTAAAGAGAATATAAAGATTGTTTATAGGATTATAGCATTAATTGTTTTTTTAATTATTGTATTAATATTAGATGCTAATAGTGGCACCCCAGATAACCCGTTAGTCATACTCTTCTTAATAGTTTTTTATTTAAGCAGTGTTTATATTCTAACTCCAAAATTCTTTAAAAAATATCGATGGATTATATTAGGAGTTTATGCTTTCGCATTTGGTGTGTTTTTATATTATCGATTATTTTCAGGAAGTTTTGAAAATTATACAAGTCGTAAAGAAGATATCTTATTACTATTTATTATTCCTGCCCCTATATTTTTCTTTCTCTGGGTTTATGAGCAATGGAAATGGGTTAAAGGACTACAAGCAGAAAAAATTACAGCTGAATTATCGTTATTAAAAACACAGGTAAATCCGCATTTCTTTTTCAATACCTTAAATAATTTATACGCATTAACAATTAAAAACTCTAAACAAGCACCGGAAGTCATTTTAAAACTATCTGAAATGATGCGTTATACCATATATGAAGGCAAAAAAGATACAGTTCCTCTTAAAGAAGAAATCATCTATCTAGAGAACTATATTGAACTGCATAAAATAAGATATCATAAAAGCGTGATGATTCAATTTGAACATACAATTGTTGAGAATGATACTATTGCACCTTTATTATTTATTATTTTATTAGAAAATGCATTAAAACATGGTGTTGAATCTTTAACTGAAAATGCCTATGTTAAAATGAATTTAAGAAGTGATGATAAAGAAATACATTTTTCCATTGAAAATAACTTTGACCCAAAAGAAGTTAACCCAGAAAAAGGTATAGGTTTAGAAAATTTAAAACATCGATTATCTTTAATTTACCCTAAAAATCATAAATTATTAATTATAGAAAAAGAGAATACTTTTACTGTAGATTTAAAAATCACAAAGAATGATTAAATATATTATTGTAGACGATGAACCATTAGCACACGAGCTTATTGAAGAGTTTTGCGGAATGCTCCCACACTTACAATTAGAAAAGCATTGCTACAATGCACTTGAAGCTATGCAATTTTTAAATAGTAACACTATAGATTTTATGTTTCTGGATTTGAACATGCCAAAACTAAAAGGGTTTGATTTTTTAAGAACATTAACTAATCCACCAAAAGTAATTGTAACTACAGCTTATAAAGAGTTTGCTTTAGAAGGTTTTGAATTAAATGTTTCAGATTATCTACTAAAGCCTTTTAGTTTTGAACGTCTTGTAAAAGCTGTAAATACAGTTATTGGTACCCAAACACAATCAAACACAAAAGAAATTATTACCACAAAAGCAGAGAAATATCGCTTTTTCATTAAAGGTGATAAAAAATACCATCAAATTATTTCAGATGAAATCTTATTTATTGAAGCTTATGGTAATTACACTAAATTGTTTTTAAAAGATGAAATGATCGTAAGTCACGAAAAGATATCAGCTTTTGAGGAATTGTTACCTAAAGATGATTTTTTACGAGTTCACAAATCATTTATTATTGCTTTAGATAAAGTTAAGCAAATAGAAGGGAATCGTATGATAATTGAAAACCATAAAATCCCTATCGGACAAACTTATAAAAGTAGTATTAGTAAACTTTATAATTCTTGAATCATTACATTTAACAATATAAAATTTAAATTACATATTTAACGACTACAATCTATTTTAAATAATTTTCTGAAAATTTGTAATAAATAGTATACTTCTTATTTTTATTGTTTTCTTTGACTTAATTTAATAATCAAATTTACACAGACAAAAATTAAATATATGACTTTATTACTTATGGCTGCTGGAAGCGGGAGTCGTTACGGAAAATTAAAGCAGTTCGATGAACTTGGCCCTAAAGATGAGTTTTTAATGGAGTTTAGCATTTTTGATGCTATAGAAAATGGTTTCGATCATATTGTAATTATAACTAAAGCTGCCAATCAAGAATTTTTACAGAACTATTTATCTGAACGTTTACCCAAACATATAAAGTTAGATGTATTAATACAGGATGTTAACGATTTACCTAAAGGTGTAACTCTTAATACTGAGCGCATTAAACCTTGGGGAACAGCACATGCTGTTTGGACAGCAAGAAATATAATTAATACAGATTTTGTAATTATTAATGCAGATGATTATTATGGAAAACCTGCTTTTGTAGGAGCTTCTAATTTTGTGAAAAATAATAATTCTAATACTACTTATGCAATTGTAGGTTATAATTTAAAAGATACTTTATCAGAACATGGTTCTGTATCCAGAGGTGTTTGTCTTGAAAATGATGGCACTTTAGTTTCCATTGAAGAGCATACCAAAATACAAGAGGTTTCAGGAAATATATTTGATGAAGATTCTAATAAAAATCTAGATCCAGATACTATAGTATCTATGAATTTTTGGATTTGTAACCCTATGATCTTTGATTATATAGAAACTTATTTTTCTGATTTCTTAAATGTTCCTGAAAACTTGGAGAAAAGTGAAATTTATTTGCCTTTTGTTGCCCAAGAAATGATGGCAAATGGGTTAATTGACATTAATGTTATCCCCTCTAATAGTAATTGGTTTGGAGTAACTTATTATGATGATAAAAATGAAGCTGTAAAGACCTTAGCTGAACTTACTACTAATAATAAGTACCCTTCACCTCTATGGAACTCATAATTTAGTAAAAATAAAAAAACGCATAATTTTAAAATTATGCGTTTTTTTATTTTTGTTTTATTTTTTTAATTATGGTGTAGTTTCTTCTACTTCATAGCCTTTAAATTTCCATTTAGCTATACCTCCATCTAATTCATAAATTTTTATAAAACCTGCATCTTTCATTTTCTCAACACATTTAGCACTTCTCCCTCCTTTTTCGCAATATACTACTACAGGTTTAGATTTATCTAATTTCTCGATTTCTTCATCAAAAGTAGGAGATAAATAATCTATATTCTGTGCGTTTGCAATAAACCCAGATTCATATTTATTTGCAGATCTCACATCTACTAATTGTACATCTTCTAATTGAGTAATTTCTTGCATCTCTTCTGCAGAAACAACTTCTACCACACTGTTATTTGATGTGGATTGAAAACAACTAAAATTCATACTTAATAGTACAATAAAAAATAATAAAAAAAAGAAACGTTTCATGACTTATTTTTTAATTATTGGTCACTTCTCCTTCCCATTCATTAAATCCACCAATAAGGTTATATGTATTTTCAAACCCTAATTCTTCCATTATATTGCATGCTTGACCACTTCTATTTCCTGATCTGCAATATATATAGTAATTTTTAGCCTTGTCTAATTCTTCAATTTCATCTATAAACCCTTGTCCAAGGTAAATATCTATATGCTTTGCATCAGGAATAATTCCTTCCTCAACTTCTACATCTGTTCTTACATCTAAAATGATCGCATTAGTATCATTTTCTAGTTGAGTTGTCCACTCATTTTGACTTAAATCTGCCATATTTATTATATGTCTACTTTAATTATATATCACAAAATTAACATTATTTTGTGATATATACTATAGACGTAAAAAAAGTCGAAATGTTACATTTCGACTTTTGTTTTTTAAACTTTTATTGAACAACCAATAGCACGTGTTGTTTTTTCTTTTATTTCTTTTCCTATAAGCAATGACTCTACTGCTTCTTCAACATATTTTACATTAACAGCTTTAGCATCTTGATAATTATCATCTATAGTTCCTATGTATTTTACTTGATTCCCTTTTTCTGTTTTCTTTAATACATATACATGTGGTGTTTTAGTAGCCCCATATTGCGGATATATTTTTTGTCCTTCATCTATTAAATATGGAAATGTAAACCCTTTACTTTTTGCTCTAGTTTTCATAGCATTAAAGTTATCTCCTGGTTTTATATTAGGATTATTTGGCATTATTGCTATTACAGGATAACCCTTAGATTTAAACTTTTTATCAAGCGCAATAATACGATCTTCATAAGCTACAGCATAAGGACATGTATTACAAGTGAAGATTACAATAAACCCTTTTGAATCATCATAATCTGATAATGACACCATGTTTCCATCAATATTTTTTAATTTAAAATCTGTAGCTATATCTCCTATATTATAACCTTTAACTTTTGTTATTTTATCATTAATTGTAAAAGCACTTACTAATAATAGTAAAGCTACTATCGGAATAATTTTAAGTATTTTCATTTTTTTAGTTATTTATAAATTGTTTTAATTCTTCTTCTAATTGTTCATATGTAAAAGATTGTTCATAAAATTTACGCTCTTTATTATTATATATAATTGTCATAGGGATTGCTCCTGTCCATTCTTCATCTATTTTTGGAATCCACGAATTCATATCCGTATCATTTAAGGCTACAACTTTAGATTTTAGATTATGCTCTAGAATATAAGGCTTTAGTTTTTTCTCATATTGATTAGGGAAATCCAAGCTTACTAACAGTACTTCAACATTTTCAGAAAGGTATTTTTTATTTATTGCTTCAAAATAAGGTAATTCTTTAATGCATGGTAAGCACCAAGTTGCCCAAAAATTCACTATATGTGTTTTATTATCATTTTTATTTATTAATGGGCTTAAACCATCAAAATCATAAACTTCAAGTTCTAAACTTTGATTTAAAGGTGCTAACGTAGACGTAACTGTTTTTACTTCAGAAGTCTTTCCACAAGACACAAGCACAAAAAATATTATTAATTTAAATAACCTCATTATATAAAAATAAGAAATATAAATTTCCTTTTTTATTAGATTTTACATTATATCGATATTATACTTCATTTTAACAAAAAACTATAAAAAAATTAACATTACTTATATTAATTATCATAAAATATCATACGTTTGTACCTACAACAGTTGTATGCTTTATGAGCATTGAAGATGATTTAAAAACCAACAAAACACTACCACTTACTACAAAAACAGTAGTTAATTTAATGTATACTAGCGGTTTCGTTTTTAATAGCTTAACAAAAGCATTAAAACCTCACGATGTTACAACACAACAATTTAATGTGTTACGTATTTTAAGAGGTCAGAAAGGAAAAGGTGTCACTCTAGCTACCATACAAGAACGAATGGTTAATAAAATGAGTAATACAACTCGGTTAATTGATAAGTTGAAACAGAAACAGTATGTTACAAGAGTTTTAGATAAAGATAACCGACGTAAAGTTTCAATCTCAATAACTAAAGAAGGATTAAGTTTTTTATCTAGTATTGAGGAATTAATTGACAACACCGAAAAAGAAGTAACCAAAAACTTAACTTCTCAAGAGCTCATTATTTTAAATGATTTTTTAGAGAAGATAAGACAAAATAGCAATTAGTACTTTCTTATTACTCGATTAATAGCCACTCAAGTAATGAGCTAGACTTCCGTTTCGACTTGAAACGGAAGTTTTTTTTTATATAATTTGAAAATTAAAAATAGCTTCTTATCTTTGTGACCTATTTATAGGAAATAAATGAATACAATTTTAAATTATACTTGGTGGTGGAGCTCTCGAAACGTAATTTTCGTGAACTAATCCTATTGTATATTTAAAACTAAAAATATTAAGGCTTGTCATTCACGACAAGCTTTTTTTTATTCTAAACTTATTTTTTAGAATATAATTAAAAATGATACTGAAATAAATTCAGCATAAATGAAGACATTTAATTTATATACACATCACAAAAAAATACTTGCAGATACAATTACACCAGTAAGTATTTATTTAAAAATAAGAGATAAATATCCGAATAGCATTTTATTAGAAAGTAGTGATTATCATGCTAACGATAATACTTTTTCATATATCTGCTTTAATCCTATTGCTTCAATAAAAATTGATAAAGAGATAATTACGCAAACATTCCCTGATGGAAGTATCACTTCAAGCGATATAGAAACCAGTGTTGAAGTCACTGATAAAATCCATGAATTTACAAAACGTTTTGAGGCTGATTCAAATGATGATTTTAAATTTATAAACAATGGTATTTTTGGATATATGGCTTACGATGCGGTACGCTATTTTGAAGATGTTCAAATTTCTAAAAAAAGCAACTCTATAGAGATTCCAGATATTTACTATGCCGTGTACCAGAATATAATTGCTATAAACCATTTTAAAAATGAAGCTTATATTTTTGCACATTGTTATAATTCTGAAAGTAATATTGAAGATATTCATCAGCTTATAAAAGCGAAGCAATTTGCATCTTATCAATTTTCAACTAATGGAAAAATTACCTCTAATTTAACTGATGATGAATATAAAAATCATGTTGAACTAGCTAAAAAGCATTGTGCTCGTGGAGATGTTTTTCAATTAGTATTATCTAAAAAGTTCTCACAAGAGTTTAAAGGCGACGAATTTAATGTATATCGTGCGTTAAGAAGTGTTAATCCATCTCCTTACCTATTTTATTTTGACTATGGTGATTTTAAAATATTTGGAAGTTCTCCAGAAGCACAATTAATAGTTAGTGATGGACAAGCCGAAATACACCCTATTGCTGGAACATTTAAGCGTACAGGTAACGATTTAAAGGATGCCGAATTAGCAAAACAACTTGCTGTTGACGAAAAGGAAAATGCAGAACATGTTATGTTAGTAGATTTGGCTAGAAACGATTTAAGCCGTAATGGAAGTGAAGTTACAGTAGATACTTATAGAGAGGTACAGTTTTTCTCTCACGTAATACATTTAGTAAGTAAAGTTACTGGTAAAAAACACGACAACGTATCTACCATACAAGTAGTTGCAGATACGTTTCCTGCTGGTACACTAAGTGGTGCACCTAAGCACAGAGCAATGCAGCTTATAGAACAATATGAAAAAACAAGTCGTGCTTTTTATGGTGGAGCTATTGGGTTTATGGATTTTAAAGGCAACTTTAATCACGCCATTATGATCAGAACTTTTTTAAGTAAAAATCATCAATTACATTGGCAAGCTGGTGCCGGTTTAGTTTCTAAATCAAATCCAGAAAATGAATTACAAGAAGTATATAACAAGTTAGGCGCATTAACAAAGGCAATAGAACTAGCTAAAGACATTTAAAACATATGGACGTATTAGTTATAGATAATTATGATAGTTTTACTTATAATCTTGTACATTATTTAGAAGATTTAGAGTGCAATGTTATTGTAAAACGAAATGATAAATTAACATTAAAGGATGTTGAAGTATTTGATAAAATAATACTTTCTCCTGGGCCTGGAATTCCTGATGAAGCAGGTTTATTAAAAGAAATTATAAAAACTTATGCTCCAACAAAAAGCATTTTAGGAGTGTGTTTGGGTCAACAAGCCATAGGAGAAGTTTTTGGTGGTACTTTAATAAATCTAGATACTGTATATCATGGTGTATCCACTACAGTAAATATTACTGTTGATGACGAAAATCTATTTGATGGTCTTGATAAAACAATAGAAGTCGGACGCTATCACTCATGGGTAATAGATGTTGATCTACCTGAGCAATTAGAAGCAACTTCGTTTGACGAAAATGGACAAGTAATGTCTTTAAGGCATAGAACTTATGATGTTAAAGGTGTACAATATCACCCTGAATCTGTGTTAACACCAAGCGGTAAACAAATATTAAAAAATTGGATTGAGAACTAAAAAAGATATGCCTTAGCGGAAAACAAATATGAAACAGATACTAAACAGACTCATAAACCACGAAAGCATCTCTAGCGAAGAAGCAAAACAAGTTTTGGTAAACATCTCTAAAGGAGATTATAATCAAAGTCAGATCGCATCGTTTTTAACCGTGTATATGATGAGAAGTGTAACATTAGAAGAGCTTAGAGGATTTAGAGATGCTCTATTGGAGCTTTGTATTCCTGTAGATTTAAAAGAGTTTAATGCTATCGATTTATGTGGTACTGGTGGTGATGGCAAGGATACTTTTAACATTTCCACTCTATCTTCATTCGTAACAGCCGGTGCAGGAGTTAATGTTGCTAAACATGGTAATTATGGAGTATCCTCTGCATGTGGATCTTCTAATGTAATGGAGCATTTAGGTATTAAGTTTTCTAATGATAATAGTTTCCTTAAAAAAACTATAGAAGAAACAGGAATTTGTGTATTACATGCACCTTTATTTCATCCAGCAATGAAAAATGTTGCTCCAATTCGTCGTGAATTAGGTGTAAAAACATTTTTTAATATGTTAGGACCAATGGTAAATCCTTCATTTCCAAAAAACCAAATGGTAGGCGTTTTTAATTTAGAACTTTTACGTCTTTACGGTTATTTGTATCAAGACACAGATAAGAATTATACAATTGTTCACGCCTTAGATGGATATGATGAAATTTCTTTAACAGGAGGCACTAAGGTCATTACTAATAATTCTGAAACTATTCTAGATCCTGAAGATCTGGGAGTCAAACAAATAAACCAAGAATCTATTTTTGGAGGTTCTACTGTTAAAGAAGCTGCCAATATATTTTTAAATGTTATAGAAGGTAAAGGCACTCAAGCGCAAAACAATGTAGTTTGTGCTAATGCAGGGTTAGCAATTGCAACTTCTAAACAGGTTAACCATTATGAAGGTTTTGAAATGGCAAAAGAATCTCTTCTATCTGGTAAAGCTAAAAACAGTTTAAATAAGTTAATTGAATTAAGTAAATGAATATTTTAGATAAAATAGTAGCCGATAAACATAGGGAAGTTGCGTTAAAAAAAGCATTAATTCCTGTTTTACAATTAGAGCAATCTGTATTATTTGAACGCACTACTAATTCTTTAGCAAAGAAATTAAGAAATAGTAATACAGGTATTATTGCCGAACATAAGCGTAGATCTCCATCTAAATCTGTAATTAATCAAGATCTGAATGTAAACGATGTTGCAAAAGGCTATGAAGATGCTGGAGTTTGTGGAATGTCTGTATTAACTGACGGTAAATATTTTGGTGGTTCTTTGGACGATTTAACTATAGCTAGAGCTAGTTGTAATTTACCTTTACTCCGTAAAGAATTTATTATAGATGAATATCAAATTTTAGAAGCTAAAGCTTATGGTGCCGATGTTATTTTACTTATAGCTTCTATCTTAAAAAGAGAAGAAATCAAGCAGTTTTCAGAATTGGCTAAACAGTTAAATTTAGAAGTGCTTTTAGAAGTACATAATGAAGCAGAGTTATTAAAAGCAATGATGCCAAGTTTAGATATGTTAGG
Source organism: Flavobacteriaceae bacterium (assembly GCA_003443635.1). Taxonomy (NCBI): domain Bacteria; kingdom Pseudomonadati; phylum Bacteroidota; class Flavobacteriia; order Flavobacteriales; family Flavobacteriaceae; species Flavobacteriaceae bacterium. Next base: position 2,916,255 of record CP031964.1, read on the forward strand.
AGTTAATAATAGAGATTTAAAAACCTTTAATGTAAGCACAGATACAAGTAAAAAATTAAGTAAACTCATTCCTGATGATTTTGTAAAAGTATCTGAAAGTGGAATTTCTAATATTGAAACCATTAAAGATTTGAAGCCTTATGGATTTCAAGGGTTTTTAATAGGTGAAAATTTCATGAAAACAAATAATGCTGGTAATAGTGCTAAATTATTTATTAAAGATTTAGAATGATGAAATTAAAAGTTTGTGGAATGAAGTATCAGGATAACATTAGTCAAGTTGCAGAATTGCAACCAGATTATCTTGGCTTTATATTTTATGACAAATCACCAAGATTCATAGATCAGGATATTTCTAAGTTTCCTTCAAATATAAAAAAAACAGGGGTTTTTGTCAATACTTCTATTTCAGAAATCTTAGAAAAAACTAACATATATCATTTACAAGCTATACAATTACATGGAGAAGAATCGCCAGAATTCTGTTTAGAATTAAAACGTTGCTATAAAGAAGTAACCAAAAAATCTATTGAAATAATTAAAGTATTTTCAATAAAAGATAATTTTGATTTTTCGATTTTAGAGCCTTATGAAAACGTTTGTAATTATTATTTGTTTGATACTAAAGGAAAACATCCTGGTGGAAACGGATATGTATTTGATTGGAGTGTTTTAAAAGAGTATCCATCCACAAAGCCTTATTTTTTAAGTGGTGGAATAGGAGTTAATGAAATTGAACAACTTAAGGTATTTTTAAACAGCTTAGAATCAAAATATTGCTACGCTATTGATGTAAACAGTAAATTTGAAATTGAAGCAGGATTAAAAGATATAGAAAAATTAAAAGAATTTAAGCAAAATTTGTCATTCCGCACCAAACACTGAGCTTGTGAAATATGGATGCGGAATCCATTATAAATTAATTAAAATTAAACAGGTTCCTGTCTTCGCAGGAATGACAATATTATGAGTTATAACATTAATGATAAAGGGTATTATGGAGAATTTGGGGGTGCTTACATTCCTGAAATGCTCTATCCCAATGTAGAAGAGTTACGGCAAAATTATTTAAAAATAATGGCAGAGCCTTCTTTTCAAGAAGAGTTCAATCAATTATTAAAAGATTATGTAGGACGCCCTTCCCCACTCTATTATGCAAAGGGTTTATCAGAAAGATACAATACCAAGATTTATTTAAAGCGTGAAGATTTAAATCATACCGGGGCACATAAAGTAAATAATACTATTGGACAAATATTAATGGCTAAACGTCTAGGTAAGACACGCATTATTGCCGAAACTGGTGCTGGGCAGCATGGGGTAGCTACTGCTACAGTATGTGCATTAATGGGTTTAGAGTGTATTGTATATATGGGTGAAATTGATATTGCTCGACAAGCTCCAAATGTAGCCCGTATGAAAATGTTAGGAGCAACAGTAATTCCCGCAATCTCAGGAAGTAAAACATTAAAAGATGCTACTAACGAAGCTATTCGTGATTGGATTAACAATCCTGTAAATACACATTATATTATCGGTAGTGTTGTAGGTCCTCATCCTTATCCTGATATGGTAGCACGTTTTCAATCAATAGTTTCTGAAGAGATAAAATGGCAACTACAAGAAAAAGAAGGTAAAAACACACCCGATTATGTTATTGCTTGTGTAGGCGGTGGAAGTAATGCTGCTGGTGCATTTTATCATTTTTTAGATAATGACAATGTTAATCTTCTCGCTGTTGAAGCAGCTGGTAAAGGGGTTAGTTCTGGTGAAAGTGCTGCGACTTCTGTTTTAGGAAAAGAAGGAATTATTCATGGGAGTAAAACATTATTAATGCAAACTAGTGATGGTCAAATCACAGAGCCTTACTCAATATCAGCTGGGTTAGATTATCCTGGCGTTGGACCAATGCACGCACATTTATACAAATCAAAAAGAGCAGAATTTATAGCTATTACTGATGATGAAGCTATGACTGCTGGCTTAGAGTTATGTAAACTAGAAGGTATTATTCCTGCCATAGAAAGTTCACATGCACTAGCTATTTTCAACCAAAAGTCATTTCAACCAGATGATATAATCGTTATGAATTTATCTGGTCGTGGTGATAAAGATTTAGATACTTATATAAAACATTTTAAATTATAATGTCATTCCAAACGAAGTGAAGGAATCTTATCCAACTTTTTCTAAAATTCAAACAGATTCCCCACAAATTTCAATAAAAGTCTCGCAATGACAGATCAAAAATATTATGAATAGAATTAATCAAAAACTGCAAGAAGATAAAAAGTTATTATCTATATATTTTACAGCAGGTTATCCAAACCTTGATGATACTGTTTCCATTATTCAAAATTTGGAAAAAAGTGGTATTGATATGATTGAAATAGGGTTACCATTTAGTGATCCACTTGCAGACGGACCAACAATACAAGCTAGTTCTACTCAAGCACTTCATAACGGAATGACTTCTGAAATACTTTTTGAGCAACTTAAAAACATTAGAGAAACAGTTAATATTCCACTAATCATTATGGGATACTTTAATCCAATATTACAATTTGGAGTTGAAGCATTTTGTAAAAAATGCCAAGAAGTAGGCATTGATGGATTAATCATCCCTGATCTTCCAGTAGATGTTTATAATGATAATTATAAAGCTACATTTGAAAAATATGGATTGATTAATGTATTTTTAATTACTCCACAAACTTCTGTTGAACGTATTAACTTTATCGACTCTATATCAAATGGATTTATTTATATGGTAAGTAGTGCTAGTGTAACTGGAAGTCAAAGTGGTTTTGGCGCTGAACAAACTAGTTATTTTAAGCGTATTGCAGGTATGAAGCTTAAGAATCCTCAAATAATAGGGTTTGGGATCTCTAATAATGAAACATTTATACAAGCTACACGATATGCTAAAGGTGCTATTATAGGAAGCGCCTTTATTAAACATTTAACTAGTGAGGGGCTAACAACAATTGATACATTTGTAAAACAGATTTTATCTAAATTGTAAGCTTTGAATCAATAGTTTGTCTATTATATTAAGACTATGCAACGATTTCTTTTTTTACTTTTAATTATTACAACATCTTGTTCTTCTCAAGTTGAGATTGATAATATTACAGATGCTCCCAAAGTGCAAAAAAATGACGAAGTTTTTGCAAATGTTTACAAACCTTTAGATGGCACTTGGAAAGGAGTATTTTTAGTAAAAGAAGACATAAACCTAAAAGCATTAAATAATATTAATTTACAAGATGAAGAAACAATGCTTCGTTTTATTAATGCTTCAAAAACAGTAAATACTATTAACGTCAGTCAAGTTTACACTTCTGAAAGTCCATATTTTCAACACGTAACTATTACCGATTTTTATCCTGACTCTGGAAAAACAGAGCAAAGTAAGGGTGTTAACAAAATACAGGATGGTAAAATGTGGTGCGTAGTTAGAAAACCTAATGACACTGTTATTCATGAAGGAAGTACACCTAATAAAGAAACTATTATTTGGCAGAGTAATAAAACATCACCTCAGCGTATAGAATATTTTCATGAAACTGTAACCAAAGATTACTATGAAATTATTGGTTATGGATATTATGATAATGACGATACTACGCTCACACCAAAGCTTTGGTTTTATGGGAAGTATGAGCGACAAAATTAAAATCTCTATTTATAATTTTTAGAAAGGTTTTCCAATACTTCTATAGCTTTATTTTTGTCTTTTACATTTACAAAAATATGATCATGATAATACCCAGCAATTACATTACAACTTATTTGATGTTTTGTTAACTCTCTAGAAAACTCAGCGGTTAACCCAATAGCGTTTAATGATGAGTGTACAGTTAATGTAATCCATGAAGCCACAAACTCATATTTCAAATTTAACTCGTCTGCCTTTTCCTTTTGTATTATTAATGTAATACCCTCCTCTTCTTTAAATTCACAAATAATGTCAGATCTATCAATATGATCAATAGTCTTTAAAGTGGTAAAAATATATGTCCCTCTATTAAGCTTTGGTTTCATACTTTTTATCATCATTTTTAAATTAAGCTCTCTCTTCATATTCTTTTTTGTAAAATAGTTTATAAAAACTGTAATTATAAAGCTTGTATATTAACTTACAAAATAAAGCTAAGCTAAAAATAACTTGAAAATAAACAATCAAGAACAAGAGTTTACCAAAAAAGTCACAGAATCTCAAGGCATTATACATAAAGTTTGTAGAATGTATTGTAATGATGAAGAACACCGCAAAGATTTGTTTCAGGAAATATTGATACAACTGTGGAAATCCTATACTTCATTTCGAGGAGATTCTAAATTCTCTACATGGATGTATCGTGTCGCAATTAACGTAGCTATCCAAGATTTTAGAAAAACAAAAAAGAAGCAATCTTTATTTTCTTCTTCTGAAACATTCAAAGACATTTCAGAAGAAAAAACAGATACAATTTATGATGATCATTTAAAACAAATGCACATGGCAATTACTCGTCTTAATAAAATTGAGAAAGCCATTATGATGCTTCATTTAGATGAAAAATCAAATGAAGAGATTGCTGAAATTATTGGAATTACTCAAAATTACGTACGAGTAAAAATTAATCGTATTAAAGTAAAGTTAAAAAAAACATTAACGAGTTAACGATATGGAATTACAAGATTTAAAATCTATATGGACCAAGGTCGTTGATGCAGAAAGCATAAAATATGAAATCGATCGCAATGGAGTTCAAGCATTAATAAAAAAACAATCAAATATTACCATTTCCAAAATAAAAAGAGAATTACAATTTAAAAGGTGGTTCTTCGGTTTTATTGGAATCCTTACTCCTTTTCTTGCTTTGGTATTTTATTATGACAATGATTCAACTTATTTTTTAGATGATTATCTCACAAAATTTGAGGTAAGTTTATTACTATTTTTAATGGGTATAATTATATTGATTGCATTTATCAATATTATAGTAAGTTACCGTACGATTGGAAAATTTCAAAAATCATCAGATAATCTAAAAACAACATTACAAGAAGTCATTAAAATTTTAGGCCGTGTTATAAAATTTGGTATCTACTCTGATGCCATAGGGGTTCCTGTATTTGCAACTTGGATTCTATATCGTATCTTATTTAAGAGTGAAATCTTTATTTTCGATATAAGAGTATTCTATCTAGCAATAACAGCAATTATATTATTTATTATAAAATATAATATTGGTAAATTCCTTCAAAACAGAAAGTATAATCCTTATATCAAATCTCTTCAAAGATCTTTAAACGATATTGATTTAATTGAAAAAGAAGCTAAATAATTAAAAACAATATTTTCTGTCATATTTTCTTAACTTCTGTCACTAAACCAGTAGAGTTAAAAAAATAGTACGTGCAAGAGCAAAATTTTCAACAAGTACTTGAAAATAATAAAGAAAAAATCTATCGTATTTGTAGGATATATGCTATATCTCCCATCGAACCACAAGATTTATTCCAGGAAGTGGTATATCAAATCTGGAAATCACTAAAAAGTTTCCAAGGGAAATCCAATATCAATACTTGGGTGTATCGCATTGCTTTAAATGTAGGTATGCGCTCAAAATTAAAGTTAGAGAAACAAAATGGTAAAACGATTCAGTTTGAATCCATACAATTTATGGCAATCGAACATCCAATTGATGAAACACAAATTGAAAAATATAAGTTTTTAAAGGAATGTATTTCTTCTTTAAATGAAAGTGACACTTCAATTGTTATCTTGTATTTAGAAGATCTGTCTTATAAACAAATAGCAGAAGTCACTGGTTTGACCGAAAATCATATTGCTGTAAAAATGAAACGAATACGCCAACGCTTATTTGATTGTATCAATCCAAAATTGAATTAATATGGAAGAACAAGATTTAAAAGACATATGGAAACGTTCTTCTAAAAATGAAGAAATCACAATTAATAATGCTCTTCTTATAACAGATTTTAAAAATAAGATGGAACATCGCGAACGTATTGTACGTAGAAGAGATATGAAAGAGTATATTGCTGGCGCAATTGGAGTAGTTTTTTACATTTATATTTTAATAGAACTTCCATTTTCCATGTCAAAATTAGGAGCTTTTTTAATGATCCTTTCTATGATTTATTTTGTAGTTAGATTATATAATAACCGTAAAAGTAAGTTTACTCGCAACTTATTTTTACCCATTAAAGCGCAATTATTACAACAAAGAGTGTTTATGTTGCGTCAGTCAAAATTACTCAGAACCGTACATTGGATGTTCATTCCAATATTTATTAGCTTTACCATCTTTGTTTGGGGAGATGCCATTATTAAAGAGTTGAACGACCCTATTACTGAGTTTATTTTAGTTAGAAAACCGCTAGCAAAAATTATTGGCACAGTATTTCTACTGGCCTATGGCATTTATATTATAAGAATGAATAAACGTGCTGCAAAAGTAAATTGGGAACCACTCATTAAAGATATTGATGCTATTATTGAAACTTTGGATAAAGAAAAGTAAAGTATACTGTCATATTTCAAAAACTCTTGTCACTAAAATAATAGAACTACAAACAAGAGTAGCTATGATAAAGAAACCAAAAACAAGGAGTATTATTTTTAAAATTACAGGAACATTAATAATGCTAAGTGCATTTTTAACTTTTCCAAATTCAGAGCCTTGGTATTATGAAGTTTTAATATTCGATTTAGGGTTATTGCTAATTTTAATTTCCAAAATACCTAAGTTAAAAATAAAAATTAAAGAAAAAGTGTAATTCTGTCCATATAAATTTAACTCACTATTTAGTGGATTAAATCAAATTCTATTAAAAATGAAAATAATAAAACAACTTAAATTTAGTCAAAAATTAGCAGTATTATTCATTGTTATCGCAAGTATAATTACCATAGGTCGCATATTAAACCTTATAAATAATGAGAATAAGTTAGTAGAAGATATTGCTGCATTTATATCATTAATTGGGTTTACATTTTATTTATATCCAACTTTTTTCAAAAAATTCAAGAATCATAAATTAAACAAAAACTTATTAATAGCTTTAATATTTTTTTCAACATTACAATTAAACGCTCAAGATTATTCCAAACAAATTGAAGCATTTACAAAGAGTTTTGCTGATAAAAACACTAAAGCTTTAGAGCCTTATATGAGTACTGAATTAAAATTTGGTCAAATTCCAGCAGCAAATACACCTGCAATCATGAGCAATATAGTAACAAACTTACCAAAACTTAATAGCATGTCTATTATTGAAAGTGTACAAGGCAAGGCTAAAGTAAAATATGATTTTGTGGGGCTAGGTATTCGTGAATCTTACCTCTTTTTTGATACCATAGGTAAAATCACTAAAATAGAGTTGGTTGAAAATTTAATTAAACAAGAAGCAGAAGCTCGACGCCAACAACAACAGAGTGTACAACTACCAAATCCAGGAGAGTTAGGAAATAAATATACTCCTGAAGAGGTAGAGTTTAATGCTACAGATGGATTAACTATTAATGGGAATTTATATGAGGTTGACAAAAAAAAACCCATTATATTATTGACTCATCAGGCTGGGTATAATAGAATTGAATATGCAGATATTGCTCCCAAACTAAACAAATTAGGGTACAATTGTCTTGCTATAGATTTACGTTCTGGCGGAAACTTTGGAGGTAAGTCAAATAATACAAATCAGCGTGCTATTGAAAAAGAATTAAAACCTGAAATGATTGATGCGCAGCAAGATATTGCTTCAGCTATTGATTATCTTAATAAAAAGTACAAACAAAAGATAATTTTATGGGGAAGTTCGTTTTCATCTAGTTTAGCGCTCCTTGAAGGCACAAACAACCATAAAGTAAAAGCTATTATTGGTTTTAGTCCAGGTGATTATTTTGGAAATGTTGCACCATCATTAATGTCTGTGTTTTCTAAAATTGAAAAACCATTTTTGGTAACTTCTTCAAAACAAGAAGCAGCAACCTTAGGCGCCTTGATTGGTAAATCTGAATTAAAAACTAATCAACAGCAATTCATTCCAACATCTACTGGTTTTCATGGTTCTCGTGCGCTTTGGACTGGGCAAAAAGGAGCTGAAGAATATTGGGAAGCTGTAACGCAATTCTTAAGTCAACTTAAATAAATTTATGAAGAAAGAAAATACAAAAAATAAATGGTTACTATTTGGGGTCATTTGTATCATTTTAGGAATTTGCTCTTTTAGTAATCATCCTAATTGGGGGAATTGGGTTACTGGATTTGGTGTTGCTATAGTAATCATTTCGTTTTTAAAAAAGTCAAAAAAAGCTGTTGATTAATTCTTAAATAAAGTTTCAAAAATTAAGCATTAAGATTTATTTCTTTTTCTGAGCATTTCTAAATACATTTTTTCTACTTTAGTTCTTGCCCAAGGTGTTCGGCGTAAAAATTTTAAGCTAGATTTTACTGAAGGATCATGAGTAAAACAACGAATATTTATCGTATATCCCATAAATTCCCAACCATAATATGATACTAAGTCTGTAATAATCTGCTCTAGTTTTATTCCGTGTAATGGATTATTAGGTTGTTGATTCAAAATATCTGTTTTTAATTCCTTCTCTTGTTAGAGTCTCTATTGTTACGTTTAGACCGTCGTCTATTCCTATTTTTATTAGAGTTTGTATTTGACCTTAGACTTGAATTACGAGATTGCCTTCTTCCTCCCTGTTTTACAGGTTCTGTAGATGCATTTGGATCGGGTTCAAATCCTTCAATAATCTCTTTTGATAGCTTCAACCCTACTAACTTTTCAATATCTCTCAGGTACTGTGTTTCATCTGCACTCACTAAAGACAGAGCTTCACCACTAGCTCCTGCTCTTCCTGTTCTACCTATTCTATGTACATAATCTTCAGGAATATTTGGCAATTCAAAATTTACTACGTGTGGTAATAAAGGGATATCTATGCCACGTGCTGCTATGTCTGTTGCTACCAAGACACATACAGATCCACTTTTAAAACCAGATAAAGCTTTTGTTCGAGCTCCTTGGCTTTTATTTCCGTGTATTGCTGCTGCTGTAATATTATTTTTAATCATCTTTTTGCAAAGATTATTAGCTCCGTGTTTTGTTCTAGTAAACACCAATACTTGTTTCCAATTACCTTCAGAAATCAATTTAATTATTAAGCCTGCTTTTTTTGCTTTAGCTACACGATACACTTTTTGATTAATTGTATCTACTGTTGAATTTTCTGGTGTAACTTCTACCTGAATGGGGTGATGTAAAATACCATTTGCTAACTTTTTAATCTCTTTTGAAAATGTTGCCGAAAACATTAAGTTTTGTCGCTTAACTGGCATCATTTTTATAATACGTTCAATATCTCTTAAAAAACCCATATCCAGCATTCTATCAGCTTCATCTAAGATTAATATCTCAACTTTTGAAAGTGACACTAATTTTTGGTTGTGCAAATCTATCAATCTTCCTGGTGTAGCTACCAATACATCTACCCCTTGGCGTAAATGAGCAGCTTGTGGTTTTTGATTGACTCCTCCAAAAACAACAGCTGAACGCAATTCTAAAAACTCACTATAATCTTTAACATTTTTATATACTTGTGCTGCCAATTCTCGAGTTGGTGTAAGTACTAAAGCTCGTACAGGTCGATGCCGCAAAGGTGATTTTTGAGACAACAATTGTAATGTTGGTAATGTAAAACCTGCTGTTTTACCTGTACCAGTTTGAGCTGATGCTAATATATCTTTCCCTTCTAAAATTAAAGGAATTGCTTTTTCTTGTATAGGAGATGGCTTTGTATATCCTTGTTTACTAATTGCTTTTAATAAAGTATTAGATAAGCCTAGTGAATTAAATGACATTTAAATGATTTAAAAAATAGCGCATTATGTATGCCATTTTGAAATAGTGTACAAAGATACACCTTATTTATTCGGTATTTTTTTTATTATATTTCGAAAGAAAAATTGATTATCATTTGACAATAAATCTCTAATATTAATATACTCTCATTTAAACATTATGAATAGAAAATTTAAATACTTTGCATTTATAATTGTGCTTTTTAATTTTAATAACCTAATAGCTCAAGATGCTTTAGATTCAAGAATGCTTTCTTTAGATAGAATATACAATTCGAGAGAGTTTAACCAACAAAGAGAAAGAACAATACAATGGATAGAAAACGGAGATGCTTTTATTACAATTGAAAAATCTGTTAATTCTCCCAATGCAGATGAATTAATTTATTATAAAAGTGCCTCTCAAGAGCGAACATCTTTTCTATCAGCAGAATCCTTAAAAGTAAATGGAAAATCTTTACCTATAGAAAGTTTTACACTTTCCTCTGATGAATCAAAAATATTAATTTTCACTAATTCAAGTCGTGTTTGGAGATCAAATACAAAGGGAGATTATTGGGTATATGATTTGACTACTAAAAAATTAAAGCAGTTAGGAAAATCTCTCGAATCGTCATCATTGATGTTTGCAAAATTTTCTTCTAACAACAATTTTGTTTCTTATGTACATAAGTTTAATATTTATAAAGAAGATTTTCAATCTGGAGATATTACACAATTAACTTTTGATGGAAATGGAAAAATAATTAATGGCACATTTGATTGGGTATACGAGGAAGAATTCGGAAAAAGAGATGGGTATAACTTAAGTCCTAATTCTGAACATATCGCTTTTTGGCAATTAGATGCTTCAAAAATTGGTACTTTTTATATGATTAATAATACTGATTCTATTTATTCTAAACCTATTCCTTTACAATACCCTAAAGTTGGCCAAGATCCATCATCAGCCAAAATAGGTGTTATAAATTTATCTAACAAAAAAATAGTTTGGGTTCCATTAGAAGGTGGAGCTAAAGAAAATTATATTCCTGGAATTCAATGGGTAAACGATGATTTATTATTGATTCAACAAATGAATCGTCATCAAAATCAATTAATTGTATGGTCTTATAAGCCTTCGACAAAAGCGCTTACAAAAATTTATACTGAGAAAGAAGATACATGGGTAGATTTAGGGTACCCAGATATATCTGCTAACAATTGGGGGAATAATGATTTACCCCTTGTAGAAAATAAAACTTCTTTTTTACGGATGACAGAGAATGATAAATGGCGACATATTTATAAAATAGAAATTTCAACAGGAATTAAAACACTTATTACACCGTTTGATTATGATGTTGCTTCAATGCGAGTTTCTACTAACAAAAATGTATACTTTATTGCATCTCCAAATAATAGTACACAACGTTATTTATATAGTACTGATTTAAAAGGCAAAGGAAAAGTAAAACGTTTAACACCTGATTCTTTTAAAGGCATTAATGATTATAATATCTCACCTAATGGTATTTACGGTGTACATTCTCATGAAAGCTCGAAGGAAGTTAGAACAGTAAGGTTTATAAGTTTACCAGACCATAAAACATTAAAAAAATTAATTGATAATAAGGCTTATAAAGAAAAACTTACTTCTCTTGAGTTACCTGAAATAAAATTCTCTAAAGTAACTACTGAAGAAGGAATAGAAATTGATGTAAGAATGGTTTTACCTATAAATTTTAATCCTTCCAAAAAATACCCTGTACTATTTCATGTCTATGGTGAGCCTTGGTCTCAAGTAGCTACAGATACTCAAGTGGGTTTATGGAATATAATGATGGCTCAAAAAGGGTATGTTATTATTGATATGGATAATAGAGGGACTCCTTGCTTAAAAGGAAGTGCATGGCGTAAAAGTATTTACAGAAAAATTGGTGTATTAAATACAAGAGATCAAGCTTTAGCTGCTAAAGAAATCCTTAAGTTGGATTACTTAGATAACGAACGCACTGCTGTTTGGGGCTGGAGTGGTGGTGGCTCAATGACCTTAAACCTCATGTTTCAGTTTCCTAAAATCTATAAAACAGGGGTAGCTGTAGCAGCAGTTTCTAACCAATTAATTTATGATAATATTTATCAAGAGCGTTATATGGGATTACCACAAGAAAACAAAGAGGATTTTATAAATGGATCGCCTTTAACATATGCGAAAAACTTACAAGGAAACCTTCTTGTTATACACGGCACAGGAGATGACAATGTACATTATCAAAGTGCAGAATTTTTAATAAATGAATTAATCAGGCAAAATAAACAGTTTCAATTTATGCCATATCCAAATCGTTCTCATGGAATTTATGAAGGAAGAAATACGCGTAGGCATTTATATACCTTATTAACAAACTATATATTAAAAAATACACCTCCAAATTAATTTACTTATATTTAGAGTAATACAAATTATATTTTTCATTAATCTCTAGATTATCAATACAATGGAAGAAAAAAGACACTATGCAGTAATCGATCCTTATAACAGGAAGTTGACCTTAAAGTATAAAGGGAATATATTAGCAGAAACTACCGACGCTTTAATCTTAAAAGAAGTTGGAAAAGGTGTTTATAATCCTGTATTATATTTCCCAAAAGATGCTCTAAAAATGGAATTGGAATTAGAATCTTCACGTCAAAGTCATTGCCCAATTAAAGGCGATGCTACTTATTGGAATATTAAAGATGATTATACTAATAATTATTTTGCTTGGAGTTATGAAGAAGAAGGTGTATTACCTCGTGCTAAAAAAATAAAGGGATATATTGCTTTTAATATGGAATATGTTACACTTATTTCGGAGCCAATTTAAACTAAAAAAACTCTCGATATTGCATTACTCTAAAATCAAACGTGTTAAACTTTGGGTTTTTAGCTTTTAACTGTTTGTACAATGGCATACTTCCTATAGAAACATTTGCTGCACCTGAACCTGAGGTTAGAGATACGGTTTTAACAGTTCGTACATTTTGTACAGACCCCTTCACTTCGTTTGGAATGACAAATTGATGAATCCGTGGTACTTCATTACTGACTAATTCCAGTTTAATATTATAATCTTTTATATGCTTTCTAAAAAAATATTCTGGTCCATTTTTACTATTACCTCCAGTGAATAGCAAAGTATCAACATTAGGGTATTGCTTTAAGTAACCTATAATATCTCTAAGTTTAATATTTTTCATCCCAAGATCGGAAGCATCAATCTTTTCTCGTTCAGCGCTTTCAACAATATCACACACTCCTATTTTATGTTTTATTAAAAATGCTTTTCGTTCTTGTACAGCTTCTTGAGAATTGTCATATCGTAAATTTAGATTATGAATTTTATCAATTTTTAACCATAATGAATTATAACAACTACCATAACAAAAATCAACATCTTTTTCTAATAAATCTCCTGTAGAAAACCGTGGAGGTGGTAGCGTACCCACAATTAATTTAGTAGTATCGTTTTGTATAAAAGGTGGGTATGGGTGTCTATGAAAAAACATTATAGTGTATTTAAAAGTTGTTCGACTTCTATAATTGTCGCTCTATATGTTTGCCTATTTAACTTTGTCATATGTTCAGATTCTGTATAAATTTCTTCCAAAATTTCTTTAGCATCTGCTTGCTTATTTCTACTTATTAAAAATTTGGCAAGAATTAAACGTTCTTGATAAAATGAATAACGTTGATCTATTTTTCGCAATTCGATTTCAGCTTTATCTAATTGTTTTAGTTTTTCAAGTGTTAATCCGTATAAGAATTGAATTTTAGATTTTTGAAACTCTCTCTTATCTTTTATTTTATTTACATAAAAAACAACATTCTTATAATCTTCAATTTCAAAAAATGAAGTTATTAATTGCGTTATCACATAATAATCATCTTGAAAACTTGAAGATAATGTTTCTTTATAATGATGAATTGCTTTTTGATAATCTTTAACACCAAAGAGTGCATCTGCAAAATTCACTCTATTTTGAAATGTATCTGAAAATTGAAGTTGCTTTTCTAAATCACTAACTCTCTTTCCTGGATTAATAATTGTTGTGACCTCCTTTTGTATGCTTTCAACATCCTGCCTATTAAATACCTTTAAAAACAAATAGATAAGGCTTCCTAAAAGAGGTAGAAAAAGAATTAAAAACACCCAGTAATATTCATTTCTGTTTTTATATAAGTGATATATACAAAACACTTGCAATGCAACAATAAAATAATAATACATTCAGTTTTTGTTTAACTACGAAAGTAAGTAAAATAACAATCTTTAAAAAAATCACTATCTTATAACATATTTTTTTAAACTTAAAATATTATGTAATGGGAAAAGGTGATAAAAAAACTAGACGCGGAAAAATTAGTTTAGGTACTTTTGGAGTTAGACGGCCGAGAAAAAAAGCTAAACCTATAATTGTCGAAAAACCTAAAAAGAAAACCACTACTAAAAAAACAGCGGCAAAAAAATAATATTTATAAATTACAATTTATCTTATAAAAACTAAGTCGGTATCGGTAGACATTGTTTCACTAAAACCATAGCCTTCATAATTAAAGTTTTTAATGTCATCAATACTATTTGCATTAGTATCAACAACATATCGTGCCATATAACCTCTTGCTTGCTTTGCAAACGTCATAATCATTTTATATTCTCCATTTTTAAGGTCTTTAAAATGCGCTGTAACTACAGGTACTTTTAACGCTTTAGTATCAATAGCTTTAAAATATTCATTACTCGCTAAGTTTAAAAATAATTCGTTATCATCTAACTCTTCATTTAACTTAGTGGTAATTTTCTTTTTCCAGAATTCGTATAAATTCTTTTTTACTCCTACTGGAAATTTTGTTCCCATTTCTAAACGATACGGTTGGATTAAATCCATAGGTTTTAACAAACCATATAACCCAGAAAGAATTCTAACAGAATTCTGAAGTGTTTCAATTTTATTTTCAGGAATACTATAAGCATCTAAACCACGATATACATCTCCGCTAAACGCATAAACGGCTTGTCTAGCATTATCATTTGTAAATGGCAAAGACCATTCTTGGTTACGAGTATAATTAAGTTGCCCCAATGCATCAGAAATACTCATTAATTTAGATAAACTTCTAGCCGATTTTTTTTTCAGTAATTTATTTAAACGCTCAGATTCGGTTAAAAAAGAAGATTCGGTTATGATTTGTGATGGTAATTCACGTTCGAAATCTAAAGATTTTGCTGGAGATATAACTAATTTCATTGAAAAGGTATTTTTCATTTCCACAAAAGTGGAAATCTATTTTTTAAACATTCAAATTTACAATTAAGCCTTTAGTTTTGAAACCTTAAGCTACACTTATTCATAATAGTCGTATAGGCATATTCAATACTTTCCTAATTATCCATCTAAATGTTTTGTGTACATCTTCCACTTCTCGATACATTGTTTCATATCTTCAGGAAGCTCTTGAGAAAAAGATAACTTATTTCCGGTTTTTGGATGTATAAATCCTAAGGTTTTTGCATGTAATGCTTGTCTTGGTAGCACTTTAAAGCAATTTTCAACAAACTGTTTGTATTTAGTAAATGTTGTTCCTTTTAAAATACGTTCGCCTCCATAGCGTTCATCGTTAAACAATGTATGCCCTATATGTTTCATATGTACACGTATTTGATGTGTACGACCTGTTTCAAGCTTACAGGATACTAAAGTAACGTATCCTAAACGTTCTAAAACTTTATAATGTGTAATTGCTGGCTTCCCTCTTTCATCTGCGTCATCTCCATCAAATACTGTATTTTGCAATCTATTTTTTGGATGACGACCAATATGCCCCTCGACTGTACCTTCATCATTTTCAACGTTACCCCAAACAAGAGCAATATACTCACGTTCACTGCTTTTATCAAAAAATTGCTTTGCCAAATGTGTCATTGCATATTCAGTTTTAGCAACTACTAATAAACCACTGGTGTCTTTATCTATTCGATGTACTAAGCCTGGTCGCTCATCGGAGTTTTTAGGCAAATTTTCGAAATGAAAAGTCAACGCATTAATTAAGGTTCCTGAATAATTACCATGTCCAGGATGTACTACCATCCCTGCAGGTTTATTAACTACAAGTAACTCATCATCTTCATATATAATATCTAAAGGAATATTCTCAGGTGTTAGTAAATACTCATAAGGTGGATGTGAAAATAGCACCTTTATCTCATCAAAAGGTTTTACCTTATAATTAGATTTAACAGGTTCTCCATTTACATAAATACTACCCTCCTTTGCTGCAGCTTGTATTTTAGTTCGGGTAGCATTCTCAATAAAATTCATTAGATATTTATCTATGCGTAATGGTTGCTGCCCTTTTTCAGCTACAAAAGAATGGTGTTCGTAAAGGTCGTTATTATCTTCAGGCAGCGTATTATTATCCATAATAATAAGGGTTATTGGCGTTTCCCGTTTCCGAGAACCAAATCTATTTTAGAAGTTTTCTCTAACATAGTTCCCTCTTTTATAGAACTCCCTTTGTGCTTCATTTGTATCACTTCGTCTTTACCAATATCATTAACATAAGTAATATTTCCTATAGTAAACCCTAGAGCTTCTAAAGTTGGTTTTGCTTGACGAATAGTACGTCTTACAATATTTGGCACTGCTACTTTTTTATATCCAGATGGGTTAAGTGTAAGGTAAATTTTTCGATTTTCTTTTACTAAAGATCCACCATCTGGCTGTTGGTCAATCACAGAATATTTAGGATATTTTGGATTGTAATTTGCTGAATCTTGCACTACCATTTCAAGATCATTATCATTCAATTCAATCTCTACGATATCTAAAGTCTTTCCCTTTAATAAAGGTACTTCAACAAACTCACCATGATTGGTATAAGATTTTAACCAAAACAATACAAGGAAACATAAAACTATAATTGCTACAATTGCGATTGCTAATTGCTTTAAAAATACTTTACTGGTAAGGAATTTAATAATTTGCATCGTCTGGTTGAATATTAAACAAAACTAAACAATTTTCTGATTTTAAACCGTTGTTTAAATGTTGTTTTTAAGCTTAGTTTTTGAGTGATTTTAAATTAGTTATATAATAGTAATTGTTTTTACATCTTATATACGTACAAAAAATATAAAAAGGTCATCTGAGTATTTAATTTTTATGGCGTTCGTTTCTTTTAGATGAAATAAATGATATTTTTACAAAACGATTAATCTCGTTGTTTATTGAGTTTTAAAATCACTTCAGTTTAAATGAAAAAAAACATCGCCATTATTATGGGTGGATATTCTAGCGAATATGAGATTTCCTTAAAAAGCGGAAATATAGTTTACGACACATTAGATAAGAAAAAATACAACGCATATCGCATTCATATTTTTAAAGACAAATGGGTATATGTTGATGCTAATAATGGAGAATTCCCTGTAAATAAAGATAATTTCTCCGTACGAGTAGCAAATCAAGTTATTCGCTTTGATTGTGTGTTTAATGCAATCCATGGATCGCCTGGTGAAGATGGTTATATGCAAGGGTATTTTGAATTATTAAATATCCCACATACCTCATGTGGAATGTATCAAGCTGCATTAACATTTAATAAACGTGATTGCTTAAGTGTCTTAAAGCCTTATTGTATTAAAACTGCTGACTCTTATTATTTAAATCTTGGAGATGTTTTAGATGAAGATACTATTATCGCTAAAGTTGGCTTGCCTTGTTTTGTAAAGGCAAATAAAGCAGGAAGTAGTTTTGGTATAACTAAAGTATATAAAAAAGAAGATTTAAAAAGAGCAGTTAAAACTGCTTTTGATGAAGATGATGAAGTTATTATCGAATCTTTTTTGGATGGCACTGAAGTTTCTGTTGGTGTAATCACATACAAAGGAAAAACTAAAGTATTACCAATTACTGAGATTGTAAGTGAAAATGATTTTTTCGATTATAAAGCTAAATATTTAGGCGAATCACAAGAAATCACTCCTGCTAGAATTTCTGATGAAATGGCAAAAAAAGTAACTGTTGTAGCAAAGCAGGTATATGAAATTTTAAAGATGAAAGGCTTTAGCAGAAGTGAATTTATTTTTAAAGATGGAGAGCCTCATTTATTAGAAGTAAATACAGTACCTGGATTAACTAAAGAAAGTATTTTACCTCAGCAAGCTGCAGCTGCAGGAATATCTTTAGAAGATTTATTTGGTAATGCCATTGAAGAAGCTTTAAAAAGTTAAATTCAAAAAATCTAAGCTCTTACAACAACTAGTAATAATCTTAATTTCAAATTAAAATATTATATTAGTTCTCTAATAAAAATTATCCTAAGCTTACATAAGAGACATATATGAAGAAAGCTATTTTTCCAGGATCTTTTGATCCTTTAACACTAGGTCACTACGATATTATTAAACGTGGTGTAAAGCTTTTTGATGAAGTTACTGTAGCTATAGGAGTAAATGCTTCTAAAAAATATATGTTTACTTTAGAAGAACGTATGGAGTTCATTAGGCAAGCATTTGTAAACGAACCAAAAGTAAAAGTCACTTCTTACAAAGGTTTAACAGTTGATTATTGCAAGGAAATTGGTATAAAATTTATTTTACGTGGGCTCCGTAATCCTGCAGATTTTGAATTCGAAAAAGCAATAGCTCACACAAATAGAGATTTAGCACCTATAGAAACCGTTTTTTTACTTACTGCAGCAAAAACATCATATATTGCTTCATCTATTGTTCGTGATGTAATTAGAAATAATGGCGATTACACTAAACTTGTTCCTAAAAGTGTGCGTATTAAACAATCTTAAATTTTCTAAACCTATTAATATTATATGGAAACTTCCAAATTTCACCAATTGTGCAAAGCATACGATAATGCACAAACTAATTTTGAAAATTACAAAACCGATTGTCATACGTTTTCAATTGAGTTCGTAAAAGAGATCAAAACATATTACGAAGTGCCCGATAGTCAGTTTTCGTTATACCGTATTGATCCTCAACAAGGGTTTGATTTAGTACAATCTGCACTCATACATGCCATTCGTTTAGAACAAGATCATTTTTGGCATTTCGGAATTGGACTTACTGTTTGTAAAGCTCCAGAAACTTTACCAGAAGAGTTAATTTTAGCTCATTTAATGTTTAGAAAAAATAGTAATGGTAACTTCTCTGTGAAATCTGCACATATGAAAAAAGAGTTTGAAGTCATAAAAGGAGATTCTAAATCTTATACTCCGTTTCTTGATGCTTTGTTTGAAAGTATTATAACTTCTTATAACAATCAACTACAACAGTTTTTAAAAGCAAAAACAACACGTAAGTTAGGGTTTCAGAGGTAATATTATTCTTTCACTAATTTTTTTGTTATTCTACCTCTATCGCCAGTAATAATTAAAAGGTAATTACCTGTGTTTAATGATGAAACATCCAATAGCGTTTCCCTATTTAAGTTTTTAATATCATATGTTTGAATTAAACGTCCCGTAATATCATAAATATCTACTTTCTCTAATATTAAATTCTGTTCATTACGAAGTATTATTTCATCTTGTACTGGATTAGGATAAAACAATAATCTGTTGTTAAGCACATTATCGCCTATACTTAACGTTGTATTAAACTCATAAGCACCTCCATCTACTCTATTTAAACCCCCTATTTGTACGATGCGTTGTGCGCCTGTAATATCTATAGGAAGTCGTTCTGTTGTGTCTCCATCATTGTCTATGTCAAAGGTGTCTAGCGGTAATTCCAAATTGGCTCCTCCATCTATAAGTGGGCTGTTTTCTGCAGGAAACAAACCGTCATCAAGGGTGCCAAATACATCATCAGGACCATCAGGGTCGTTACTATTAATAAAAGGATCACTAGTTAAGGTAGTAAAGCCTGTGCCTTCAAAATTTTGAGCAAAATTGTTTCTTCCTGTTATAGCACTAGTACTTGAAACAAAAATTTCATCATTGCCATTCGGATCTCCCCAAAAAACATTATTATTAAATTCATGGTCAAAGTTACCACCTACTACGAAATTGCTATTATCATTAATACCATTTGCAAAAAAAGTAGAGTTAGTTATTGTACTTGTAAAAGAACCAGTACCTCCATTACCCGTACCACCAACAGCTATCGTACTAAAAGCGCCGCTTAAAAAAACAGTGCGATTTTCTATAAACACGTTATTTATAATATTATATGGTTGATTAAAATGAAATATAGCTCCAGCTATTTCGTCAGCGATATTATTATAAAAAATATTATTGATATAGGTTGTAAGACGTGCACTTGATGGTGATGATCCTAAATCTGAACCAAATACCGCTCCACCCCAAAACGCAGTATTTCCAATAAATACATTCCCAATCATAGTTGGATTACCACCATCCTGAATACGTATAGCTCCTCCGGTTGCATCCTCATCTATAGCAGAAATAGGACTTGCGCTATTGTTTAAAAACATGCAGTTTTTTACGATGAAGGTCTCACTAGCGCTGGTGGATATTGCACCTCCAGATCTAGCATCATTATCTTCAAACAATACATTGGTAACAGTAGTTCCAGATGCTAATGTTAAAAATGAAGTACTCATTGCTCCACCACTTGCTAAAGTCCTGTTACCTCTAAATATAGAATTCTCAACAACATTATCACCATTGGCACCTAAAATACCCAAACCACCAGCTGTAGAATCTGCTTGGTTTTGAGTAAAAACGGCATTGCTCACTGTAAAACGAATATCTAATAACGCTTCGTAAAATAAGCCACCACCTAGATCTCGACATGAATTACCAAAAAAAATCATATCGCTAACATTAGGTGAAGAACGTTGATGATACATACCGCCACCACTATCACGACGAAAACTTTGACTACTGTATGTAAGGTCTCCACTTCCTGATGCATTACCACCTTGTACAGTAAAGCCATTTATAGTAGTTGCATCAGTAAGATTAGCTGTAATAAGAACATGAAACGGATTTTCAGCATTACCAGTGATGTTTAGACTCTCACCAAGACCTGTAACCACATCATCTGTATTAAAATCGCCACTTAAAATACTAGGATTACTTAAATCTTGTGTATTGGTAGCTGGGTTAAAACTCCCTAATAAAGTAATATTTCGATTAAAATGAAATGCTCTATCTCTTGATTCAGTAACATTCCCGTCAGGGGATTCTGTAGGGAAATAAGTGCCAGAAGCCACGCGTATTTCATCACCTACTACTGCAGCATCTAATGCTGGTTGTAGGTTTCTTGTTGCTGTGGCCCACGAAGTTCCATCTCCAGAATCGTCAGGTTGGGAAGCATCTACAAAATAGGTAGTTTGGCTAAACGAAAGGTTTACAGCAACCATTATAATAACTACTGTAAATAGAATGTGTAATTTTCTTTTCATATTATAATTTTTTAAATGTGTGCTTTTAACTCTTTTCTTATAATAACCTAAGTAGACAACGAGTAATAGCTAGATTAAAATAGTTTTAGGAAAAATTGATAAAACCTATCTATTTATTAGGTTGTGGCGTCATCCTTAGATATGGTTTTATCTCAGTATGACCTTTAGGGAATAATTCGGGAATCTGATCATTAGCTACAGAAGGCACAATAACGCAATCGTCTCCGTTATTCCAATTAGCAGGTGTCGCTACTTTTTGGTATGCTGTAAGTTGCAGAGAATCTATGACGCGTAGCAATTCATCAAAATTACGCCCTGTTGATGCTGGATAGGTTAACGTGAGTTTTACTTTTTTATCATTTCCTATTACAAAAACTGAACGCACAGTTAAATTGTTATCAGCATTTGGATGAATCATATCATATAAGGTCGATACTTTTTTATCCTCGTCAGCAATAATGGGAAAGTTTACTGTGGTCTTTTGGGTTTCATTAATATCTTTAATCCAGCCATGGTGTGAATCAATGTCATCTACACTAAGTGCTACTACTTTTACATTACGCTGCGCAAAAGCATCTTTATATTTGGCAACTGTACCTAATTCTGTAGTACATACTGGTGTATAATCTGCTGGGTGCGAAAATAAAACGCCCCAACCTTCGCCAAGCCATTCGTGAAAATTAATTTCTCCTTCTGTTGAATTTGCTGTAAAATTTGGTGCTTCATCACCTAATCGAATTGTTTTCATATACTCTTTATTTATATTTATTGAATAGATTTATTATCCTTATTGTTTTTAATGAAACAAATGTAGGATACTGTGCTATGTCAACAAATACGTAGAATGACACAATATTACGTAGGGTACGTATATGAGAAGTTATAAAGAGTCTACAATAATTTTATGCTCATTAGCCCATTTAGCAATGATATTGGCATCTTGTTGTAGACCTAATTTAGAAATAATATTGCTACGATGTTTTTCTACGGTTCGAGTAGCCATTGATAGCTGAACACTTATTTCTTGAGAAGATTTTCCTTTTGAAACTAACCGGACGACGACACGTTCTGTAGGTGTGAGTAATTTTATTTTTTTAAATTCCTGCTCTACAGATTTAATAATAGTTTCAGAAAATGACGTGCTAATATAAATATGGTCTTCCAATACCTGACTAATACAATTATTTATCTCAGGAATACCATCTTCTTTTAGTAAGTAACCATTAACACCAATAGAAATAGCTTGTAGTAAATACCCTTTACTTTTATGGTAGGTCATCGTAATAAACTTTGTATTTGGGCATGATTCTCTAGCTTTTTTAATAACCTCAAAAGCATTCAACAAAGGCATTTCAATATCCAATAATGCAATTTTAGGTCGTTTTTCTACTAATTGGGTCAATGCTTTTGCTCCGTCTTCTACACTTGCCAAAATAGTATATCCCTCTTTTTGAAGTAGCTTTAACGTTCCATTGCGCATTATAGGATGATCGTCTGCTAAAATTATTGTAATGTTTTCTTTAAGCATGATGTTTTAATTCAACGGGGTTAATCTAATAATCGTTTTTGTTCCTTTATTTTTATGCGATTCTATTTTACAAGTCGCATTAATAATAGAACAACGTTCATATATAGATTGCATTCCTAGGCTTTTTCCTTTTTTTAGAACTGTTTCAACTTCGAAACCTACGCCATTATCTTCTAATTCAACACGAATTTCTGTAGCTGTTTTTGAAACAGTAAAAAAAGCATTCTTTGCTCTTGAGTGTTTTACCACATTACTTAACAACTCTTGAATAGTGCGGTATAAATATAAAGCTTGTTGACTATTAACCTCTTGATCTACATTTTCTGTTTTTATACTAAATATAATATCTGTATGTGTCTTTACTTCTTCCAATAATTCTTCTAAAGCGGTAGTAAATCCCAATTTTTCTATAGTTGACGGATGTAATGTTCTTGAAATAGCACGTAAACTCTCTAAGGTCTGAGAAGCTAGTTCTTGCAGTTCTTGATCATCTTTACTTTTTACTTCGCGAGTTAAATACATTAATTTTTGCCCTACGCTATCGTGTAAATCCAAAGCTATTTTTGCTTTTTCATCTTCTTGTGCTTTTACCAGGTTTTTAGAAAAATCGGCTTGTAATCGTTGTTTTCTTACAGCAAAATTCCTAGAACGCAATAAGAATACAAACCCAAAAACTGAAAATAATACCAATCCGCCAATCAGTATCCATTGATTTTTTATTTTATTTTTTTCATTCAGTAAAGCAATATCAGTTTGTTGTTTCTCAATCTGTAAATCACGCTTTTCTGTTTCATATAGCGTTTGATAATAGGCTAGTGATTTGATATTTTGAGCATTTACTATAGAATCTTTAAGTGTGGTAGATGCTACCAAATGTTCATAAGCCTTTTCTTTTTTATCTAATTTTAAATAGGTTTTATTTAAAAACTGATGCGCCCAAACGGTTTCTTCAAATCTTTTTTGTTTTTGGAAAATTTTTAAATGAGCTTTACCAGCTTCTAGTGCTTTTTGGTAAGCACCTTTACTATATAAAAGCTGTTTTTTTGCGTTTAGATAAGAAATCTCTTTTAAAAAATAATCATCACTCACATTTAGAGCTTCTGCTTCATTAAAATACATTTCAGCTTTTGCTCTATTCCCTAAATCTATATGTGTAACTGCCAAATCACACAACAATACATATCGAGTGCTTATGTCTTTTATTTTTGAGTTTTCAAGTAAAGCTGCTTCAATACTTTCTAAACGAAGTTGATGCTTTTTTTGTTTTCTATAATCTATACTGGCATTACTATATAAGCTTACCAAATGCGGGTAATCTTCAGTTTCTTCAGATAGAAATACCGCTTCTTTCCGTTCTTGTGCTGCCTCAGTAAAGAAAGAGTTTCGACTGTAAAGATTTGCTAATGTATTTTTAGCCGAAACAATGTTAAACGTGTCTTTTACTTCTTGAAAACGCTTTGCTGCTTCTTTTAAACTTTGGGATGCATCTGCAAAAAGCCCTAATTTTTCCTCAGCATAACCTCTATATAAATTTACAAAACCAATTAAAGAAATGTTCTGAGATGCTAAAGCGTGTTTTTTGGCTATATTATAAACTGAGATTGACTTTTCAATTTCTCCCAAAAAATAATGACTATCAGCAACATTAAGATATACACGTCCTATAGATCTTTCATCGGTTAATTTATCTAAATAAGGTTGGAAATCAGTAAAAAGTTTTAACCCTTCTTGTGGCTTTTCTAAAATACTATTTTGATGATAAATAAAACTTGCCGTATGCCATCCTGCTAAATTAAACGAATCTACAGCTATAGCATGTTCTATTGTCGCTTTTACAATAGAATCGTATTTGAGTTCGGGTTTATATTTTACTAAATTGGTAAGGCTGTCTAAAAGTTTAAGTTTTTCAGCTTTTTCAGAGTTCTCAATCGCTTTTTTTAAAGTCTTTAGTCTTTTAGGTTTAGCATCTTGTGTATATCCGTTCCAAATGCAAAAACACAATCCTAAGCAAATTACAAGTTTTATATACCTATTCTTTAAAATGGTTTTGGTCATCTAAATATTCTACTTTAAAACAATTTTAGTACTCTCTATAGTTTCAAAGATAAAATAATAATGCTGATCATATTCATTTAGAATAAGTTAGCATATAATAAATTGATTTTCAATCTATTTCATTTGTCTGACATCAAAATTACTATAGTAAATTCTTTATCACAAACCAGGCATACATATCAATACAGTTTAGGCAGTCCCTGCTTTTTAACCAATTTTTTATCACATTAACTTGATTGCTTATAATATTTACAAAATAATTAGTTGAGTTTAAATTTGAAACATTAAGGTTAATTTTCTATGTCTATTCGTGTAATTAAACGCCTACGATGTATTTTATAAATCACTTTAATGCTTTTGCCATCACATGATAACGAGGGTCATCAATACTTTCTTCAATGACATTAGCTAATTTAGGAGAAGCTTTTACCATTAAAACTTGGCAATCTTCACTAAGGTGTTTTATATGTAATTCTTTACCGGCTGTTTCATATTTTTCAACCAAATTAAATAGCGCTTCTAATGCTGAATGATCACTTACACGAGATTCCATAAAATCAATTTCCACCTTTTCTGGATCATTTTTTACATCAAACTTACTATTAAATGCTTGAATACTGCCAAAAAATAAAGGGCCCCAAATTTCATAGACTTTAGTCCCGTCTTCTTTAATATACTTTCGAGCACGAATACGTTTTGCATTCTCCCAAGAGAATACCAGTGCACTAATAATCACCCCAGAAATTACGGCAATAGCTAAATCAAAAACAACAGTAAGAGCAGACACAGCTACTAATACAATTACATCTGTAAATGGGATTTTATTAAGTATTCTAAAGCTACTCCAAGCAAAAGTTCCAACTACGACCATAAACATCACTCCTACTAATGCAGCAATAGGTACTTGCTCAATTAAACCAGAAGCAAATAAAATAAATGCTAACAACGCTAAAGCTGCTACAATACCAGATAATCGGGTACGACCACCTCCTTTAATGTTAATAATAGACTGTCCGATCATTGCACAACCTCCCATACCTCCAAACAATCCAGTAATAATATTTGCGCCTCCTTGTGCCATACATTCTCGATTAGAATTCCCTCTGGTTTCGGTAAGCTCATCAATTAAATTAAGAGTCATTAAAGATTCGATCAATCCAATTGCTGCTAAGATTATTGCATAAGGTCCTATAAATATTAAAGTTTCCAAATTCAATGGAATTTTATTAAAGATGTCAAATTGAAATTGCGGCAAACCTCCTTTAAGCCCTTCTCCCCCTCCATCACGGATAAAACTCCCTACGGTAGCTACATCTATATTACTGAAAATCACGATTCCTGAAACTACTAATATTGCTACTAAGGCATCTGGTACTTTTTTAGTAAGCTTTGGTAATCCAAACATAATTCCCATTGTTAAACCTATCAATCCAAGCATTGTCCAAAGTTCTGCACCTTGCATCCAAACTTTTTCACCGTTATCTAAAACTTTAAATAGGTTTAACTGAGATAAAAATATCACAATTGCCAAACCATTAACAAAGCCCATCATTACGGGATGAGGAATCAATCTCACAAATTTTCCAAGTTTAAAAACACCTGCAAGCATTTGTATACCTCCCATTAAAATTACAGTTGCAAATAAATAATATAGACCTAAGCCTTCACCAAGAGCATTTCCTTCTGATACCAGGTTCACCATCACTACAGCTAGAGCTCCAGTCGCACCACTAATCATACCTGGACGTCCACCAAAAATTGAAGTAATTAAGCCAATCATAAAAGCAGCATACAACCCTACTAAAGGGTCTACACCAGCCACAAACGCAAAAGCTACAGCTTCAGGCACCAAAGCCAAAGCTACAGTTAATCCACTTAAAATGTCATTTTTAGCATTTGCTGCACGTTTTCTAATAAACTCAGTCATAATGATTTGTTTTAAGAAGCCGCAAAAATACAGTTATTCTAAAGACAAGCAAGTTCATATTATTATAAATTCATTAAGTTTGAAAGAAATTAAATTTAGCTTATACTTTTATGAAAAATATATTCCTTTTCGGTTTATTATTTATCGTTTCTTGTTCCTCTAAAGATACCACAAACGATATTGATTTCACAACTGTTTTTGAAACTTCTAATGGATTAGAAACCGCCACATACGAACAAACTATTACCTATTATAATAACTTGGCTAAAACTTATTCAGAGATACAAATACAAGCTATTGGTGAAACAGATTCTGGTAACCCATTACATATAGTCATTCTAAATCCTCATAGAGAATTTGATTTTGAAACTATAAGGAAGAACAAACGTATTCTTTTAATTAATAATGGTATACATGCAGGAGAGTCTGATGGTATTGATGCTACGATGATGCTTTATCGAGATATTGCACAGGGTAAGATAGAAGCTCCTAAAAATACGGTTTTAGTAACAATTCCTATTTATAATATTGGAGGAAGTCTGAATCGAAATTCTACTAGTCGTACTAATCAAAACGGACCTGTTTCCTATGGGTTTAGAGGAAATGCAAAGAACTATGATCTTAATCGTGATTTTATAAAAGCAGATACTAAAAATGCACGTACGTTTGCAAAAATATTTCATTTAGTACAACCTGATGTATTTATAGACAATCATGTAAGTAACGGTGCAGATTATCAATATGCTCTCACTCATTTATTCACACAACACAATAAGTTAGGAGGGCAATTAGGAGATTTTATAAATACAACGATTCATCCAGAGTTAGAGCAAAAATTAGAAGCAAAAGATTGGGATATCACACCTTACGTTAATGTATTTAATACAACTCCAGAAACTGGGTTTTCTCAATTTATGGACTATCCACGTTATTCTACTGGCTATGCTACACTATTTAATACTTTAGGAATGATGGTAGAAACACATATGTTAAAACCTTATAAACAACGTGTAGAAGGCACTTATGAGTTAATGAAAAGCATGATAGAGATTACTGAAGAACAATCTGAAATCATTGCAAAATTGCGAAAAACACCTTGGAAAGCTTATGCAGAAAAAGGCATTTATCCTCTAGATTGGGAAATTGATACTACAAAAAGTACAACTTTTGATTTCAAAGGTTTTGAAGGAAATAGAATCCCAAGTGAAATCACTGGGCAGCAGCGTCTAAAATTTGATCGCAATAAGCCTTTTACTAAGCCAGTAAAATATCAAAATCATTTTATATCTAATAAAGAAATATCTATCCCTAAAGGATATATTATTCCTCAAGGCTGGCATAATGTAATTGATTTATTAAAGCTTAATCAGGTAGATATGACTGTCTTAGAAACTGATACCATACTCATTGTTGAATCTTATAAAATAGATACGTATCAAACCAGAAGAGCACCTTATGAAGGCCATTATCAACATTTTAATACTACCGTAGAAAAAAAGGAAAAAGAAGCTTCTTTTAAGGCTGGAGATTATCTTATTATGACAGATCAATATGCGTTTCGTTATCTTATAGAAACTTTAGAACCTTCAGCACCAGATTCTTTTTTTAATTGGAATTTTTTTGATACTATTTTACAACAAAAAGAAGGATTTTCTCCTTATGTTTGGGAAGATAAAGCTAAAGAGTTACTCGATAATAATGCAGCCTTAAAACAAGAATTTGAAACAAAGAAATCATCAGATGCAGTTTTTTCAAACAATTGGTACGCACAACTCGATTGGTTACATAAACATAGTGACAATTACGAAAAAGCACATTTACAATATCCTATTTATCGTATTAGATAATTTTGTGATATTTTTATAAGGTATAAAATTAATTATGGGATTAGATTCAGTTGAGCTATTAATGTCAGTGGAAGATAAATTTGGAATTCAAATTCCTGATGCTGAAGCAGAAAATATTGCAACTGTTCAACAAATGGCTAATAGTGTATTTGAAAAAATAAAATTAAAACCAAATAAAAAATGTCTTTCTCAAATAGTTTTTTACAGAATAAGAAGAGCCTTTGAGAAATTTGATAGTTCTAAAAATGATATTACACTTGACACAAGGATGTGTGATTTATTAAGTGTTTCAAACCTAAAGAAAGACTGGGTTACTTTAGGTGTTAGAATTGGATTAAAAATACCTGACTTGGTAGATTTAGATTTCGATAAAACATTAAACAAGGAAGTCAAATTTCTCGGTTTTAAAATGTATGATAGAACTGAACCTATCGCCGAAAATACATTAAAGAAATTCACTCATTGGGTTATTTCTATGAATCAAGATGAATTGATAAATATTGAAAATATTTCAAGTAAGTATGAGATTGAGAGAATAATTTGTGGAATGATTGAAGATAAGATAGGTGTTCCAATAAGTGAGATAGAAATGCATCATTCTTTCACTTCAGATTTAGGGATTGATTAATGATTAATCCAAGTATTATTTTTAATAGATTTAATTTAGAAAATGATTAAAAATAACCATATAAACTATATTGAATTTAAAGCAACAGATCTTGAGAAAATAAAAGCATTTTATAATCAGGTCTTTGGTTGGGTGTTTACAGATTATGGCCCAACGTATTGTTCCTTCTCAGAAAGTGGTCTTGACGGTGGTTTTGAAAAAACAGATGATGTTATAACTAATGGGGCACTTGTTGTTTTATATCATGAAAATCTCATTCAAATAAAAAATAAAATTATAGAAGCTGGTGGATCTATTTCAGTAGATATCTTTTCTTTTCCAGGTGGTAAAAGATTTCATTTTACCGATCCTTCAGGTAATGAACTTGCGGTTTGGTCTGACCAGTAATTTTTTCAAATTTCTATATTATAAATTCTTATAATATTAGTATTTATAAATATTGAATATTCCTTTTTTATGTATCTTCGATTTCTCAAAATTTAAATTAAAAAGGTATCGTTTATCATACCTATATTACATCAAAAAAATGGATATAAAAATCACAAAAACAAAGCAATCAAAATTAAACGATATTGATTTTAATAACATTCCTTTTGGTCAATATACTTCTGATCATATGTTTGTAATGGACTATGCAGATGGACAATGGAGTGATTTTAGAATTGTACCTTATCAAGGGTTTACTATAGAGCCACAATCCAAGGCGTTACAGTATTGTCAATGTATTTTTGAAGGAATGAAAGCAACAATGGGTAATGATGGCATTCCAAAATTATTGCGCCCTGAATTAAATATTGAACGTTTTAACTTATCGGCAGAACGTATGTGTATGCCTACTATCCCTGATGAGCTGTTTTTACAGGCTTTAAAAGCAATTGTAGCAACAGATATTAATTGGATTCCTTCGGCAGAAGGAAGTGCTTTGTACGTACGTCCAACCATGTTTGCTACAGAGAATACTCTATCTGTAATTCCTTCTAGCACTTATACATTTTGCATATACACTGCTCCAGCACAGCCTTATTTCTCAAAACCAGTGAAATTAGTAACTGAACAAAAATATATACGTGCAGTTCCTGGAGGTACTGGAGAGGCTAAAACTGGTGGTAATTATGCAGGATCATTACTCGCTAGTGAACAGGCTAAGCTAAAAGGGTTTGACCAAATTATTTGGTTAGAAGGTCCAGATTTTAAGAAGATACAAGAAGTGGGTATGATGAATTTATTCTTTGTAATTAACGATACTGTTATCACTCCAAAACTTACTGGAGCTGTTTTAAAAGGAACTACACAAAGGTATTTTATCGATATCCTTAATGACAAGAAGATAAAATTAGAAGTTCGTGATATTTTTATGGATGAAATTGTTGATGCCTATAAAAATGGGAATTTAAAGGAAGCTTTTGGATCTGGTACGGCGGCAGTAGTTTCTCATATCTCTGAAATCACACATAACAACACGCATATGATATTTCCTAATGCCGGAAAAGAAGGTATAGGCAACATGCTATACAATGAAATAAGTGGATTACGATCCGGGAGAATTGAAGACACACGTAATTGGTTAACTTCTGTAGAAATATAAATACCTCTACACATGCTAATATGGTAAGTGTTCTAATTGTATTGTTTAAACAATCATTATAATTATCTTAAAATATATACCTACAATATCTCATATACAGAATATTATAAGTACATATTTTTGATTTTATTAAACATAGAATAGTTAGTATTTCAAGAGAGTTTTTATTTTAATATACTTCTAATAAGTCTATAAAAAGTTAAATATGAATGCGTATTATTTTGATATAGAAAAAATTGCTAAGTATTTAAGTAATATTCAAAAACACATTGCTTCAGTTTATAAATGGAGTGTTAACTTGGATGGTTTATTACGATTGGATGTAATTTCGATAGAAGAAGTGTATGAGTTAAATCAGTATACTTTATACGAAAAAGAAATAGCATTAAAATTTATTTTAGAAAAAAAATTACAAGAATATTATAATACAAATCCAAAGCAATTTGAAGCTTTATGTATGTGGATTATTCAAGAATGGGGAGGTATAAAAGGAGCTAAATCTCATATAACAATGCCTCGCGTATATGAATTTATAAAGGCAGAAAAGCCAAAGTATGAAGCTCTCCCTAGTGTTTCTAAAGTAGGAATGTTTATGTATCTCAATAAAAATATTATTTATGATACACGGGTAATTTATGCTTTAAATTGGATTATTTTATCTCAAAATGCAGGCACTCATTTTTTTCCAATCCCAGGAGGTAGAAACTCAAAAATGAACGCCTTCAATATGGAGGTTTTAATTAGACTCTCCAAAGCTAAAAATTATAAACCTCAAAAGCGTTCAAATTTAAATAAACGAAATTATATTGAGATAATAGATGAAGCGCTATTTATTAAAGAATCTGAAGCCTATTATGAAGCGATTAAATTAATAGCCGCAATAAATAAAATATTATGGAAAGATGAAAAAGCACAGTATCCATTTTATACAGAGATGCTATTATTTTCTTCTGCTGATATCGAAATTTTTCATGACATCACTAATACTGTAATTTTAAATTTTGAATAATTTTTGAATCGACCCAATAAATGTTTCCTCTACTGGTATAAAAAAAATAATTTCCGTCTGGTGATATCCCCGGAGCAAATTCACTTCCTGAGGTATTTATTTTTTCTCCCATGTTTTTTGCTTTAGTCCAAGATCCATTTGCATTTTTAAAGCTCACATATAAATCAGAATTTCCTTTACCTTCTGGTCTATTCGATGAAAAAATCACATAACCCTCATCAGGGGCAATTAGCGGATCATAATCTCTATGTTTCGTATTAACTGCATCACTCAGCGGAATTGCTTTTTGATATTTCCCATTTTTAAACTCAGAATAAACAATATTGCTTGAACGACTAGGCCCTGTAGAAAAAAACAATGTTCCTTTTTTAGATATTGTAGGAAACCAATCTGCATATTCTGTATTAACATCTTCGCCTAAATGAATAGGTTTTCCCCATTTTTCTCCTTTTCGTTTCACCATCCATAAGTCTATACCTTTTATCGAATCTCCTTCTTTTACAGGCCTATTAGAACTAAAATACATTGCAGAACCATCACTTGTGATAAACGGATCTATTTCTCTGTAATCTCCTAGAATATCAGCAGGTTCCGGTGTTGTCCATCTTTTATTTTTTAGCTTGGAGACCATAATAGTCCCTCCATGATACACACGAGATTCTACTGTATAATAAAATTCTTTTCCATCAGGCGAAAAAGTGGAACTATGTGTAGAATTTTCTGTAGAGACAAAATTATGCGCAAATATTTTAGGTTCTAATCCTGGTTTATCTTGACCTAAAAATTCTCCGCTAAATTCATAAGTTTTAATTTTATTTTTATCCGCACCTTTTGCAATAAGAAATTCTGCTATTTCGGTAGAGCCTTGTCGTATCGCTATTGCTAAAGGAGTATTACCGCTATCGTTTAAAACATCTACATCTGTTATGTCATTAACCAACTGCTTAACAAAGTCTAAATCACCATTTATTACTGCCCTATGTAAAGGGGAAGTTCCAACATTAATATTGGCATTTGCTGCTAAAAGCTTTTTAAATAATTCATCATTTCTAAATTGTACTGTAACAAACAATGGAGTATGGTTTTGATTATCACCAACATTAACATCTATACCACGTTTTATTAAAAAATCAAGTGTTTTTTCTTGCCTACATCCAATTGCATAATGTGCCAGTGTTCTTCCTCTTCTATCTTTTACATTAATATCTGTTGTTTTTAATAATGAATCCAGTTTGCTAATATTACCTTCACAAACAGCTCTTTGAACAATCCGATCCTGAGCTATCATAGTCAATGAAATCATGGCAAAAGTTACTACTGCTGAAATTTTAATTATTCTTAACATGTTTTATATATTTTAAGGGATCAATATAAATTCTACAGAAGTAGATAATTCTGAATTGACCGGTTTTCCATTTTTCTTAGCTGGAATAAATTTTAATAACTTAATGCTATATACAAGGTTATCTATTATAGGTTTATTTATTTCCAAGACTTCTTTATCAGGTATAAGTCTACGTGCAATTGCTGTGTTTGCAGGCTTGTTAGTTTTTCTCATACTAGTTTTTACATTTTCCACAGCTCCTGATTTGTTTACTGTCCAGGATACATTTACTATTCCAGCCCTATTTACATTCTCTTCACTTTTTGGGTAAATCATATAATGAGATATCACCCAACCCATATCGTTTTCACCTTCATATATAGCATCTGTATCAGGTATAACATTTTTCTTTTCAGAAGAAGAGCTACAGGCTAACATAATAGTTATAAGAATTAGAAGAAAACCTCCCTTTACTTTATTAGTTTGTTTTGTTGTCATGTCTATTATTTAATTATTATAATTCAAATCTACTATATTTTTAGTAATTCTACTAAAAATATAGTAGTAATTAACACTAATTAACTTTGAATCGATAATTAAATAATTACATGTCAACCAATTAATAATTATTTTAATAATTAATACTGAGCTACGAGGAAGCTTTGGTCAAACCTTTAAATATGAAGAATTTTATTTTTTTAGATCAAAAACAACAACACCATTTTCTCCGTTTTCTCCATATTTCTCTGCTGCTTTATCTCCTTTAATAATATTAATATTTCCTATATCTGACTGATTTAGATTCTTAAAAAAAGCATATGAAACTATGCGTTCATCATAACCATCTTTTAAAACATATAATGGTAGAATTCCTATATCTTCAGGCCCATTTCTTGTTAGTTTTATAAAAGGTTTGTTATCATTAATAGAAAATGTTATATCTCCTTTTAATTTATTTTCATCTCTTGTATCTTGTTCTCTCAGTTTAACAGGTTTTACATTATCGCTTGTTTCTAGAAAAGAACTAAATATCAATATTAAAAACATTAGTGGTAAAAAAAGTATTGCTTTTAAATACCTACTTTTTTTATTTACTTTATTTTTAGCCATCATTTTAAATCTCTTTTTTAAGCTTATATTATTACTTAAATAACTTCCTATCTGTAATGAAGCTCCAGTTCGAACTTGAAACAACAACTGTTGATAATCTAATTGATTATATCCTTTTTTAAGAACTTGTTTATCTGCCATATATTCATGCTCAGCCTTAATTCTTTTCCTGAAAAGCCATATAGCCGGATTAAACCAATACACAATAGTTAATATTTCTAGAATCAAAACATCAATAGAATGAAACTGATCTCTATGAAATTGTTCATGAATTATGAGGGCATCTAATTCATCATCTTTCATATTATGGTTTCCAATAAACAAAATATTAAAAAAAGTGAATGGAGATAGTTTTTTATGTACAGTAACTACTTGAAACCCCCAACGTGCATATTTATTTGACTTAAAGTAAAAATTAATCAAAGTAAATATTCCAATTAAAAAGCGAGAAGAGAAGAGAATAACTCCAGCAATGTATATGATTAAATATATACTAATTGAGTTTTTAGAGGTTATTGTTGAGATTCCTTCTTTAAAATTTAAGGATTCTTGTAATGCTTTAATTTCAATAGTTAGAAAATCTCCAGATATAAGAGAATTATTTATCGGAATGAATATAAAGCTGCAGGAAAATAATATACACGCAAAGCCAATAAACCTGTTTAACTGATGATTAGATCCATGCCTTATTACCCAATGATACAATGTATAAAGGATGATAAGGGATATACTGGATTTCAACAAAAAGCTTTCCATCATTTTTTGTTTTTATCTTCAATTTTATTTTTAAAATGTTCAATTAACTCTTCCATTTCTTTGGTTGACAGTTCTTCTTTACTACTAAACTCAGAAACCAAATTTTTAAAAGAATTAGAAAAATATTTTTTAATAAACGATTTCATAAATCCATTGGTATACTCTTCTCTTTTAATCAATGGATAATATTCATGAGTATTTGCTATTGGTTTTCTTCCAACAAACCCTTTTCTTTCCAATATTTTAAATATGGTGGCTACAGTTGTATATGCAGGTTTCGGTTCTTCATACTCCTTAACAACATCTCTAATCACTCCTTTTTTGATTGACCAAAGAATTTTCATTGCTTTTTCTTCTGCTTTAGTTAACTCTAAATCCATATTATTTTATTAATAAAATTCAAATCTACTAAATTCATAGTAGATTTACTAATTTAATAGTATGTTTGTAGAATAAATTTAATTTAAACAGATGAGACGTTTAAAATATTATTTTGTGTTTTTACAATTAATAGCATTTATTAATGTTGCTAAAGCTCAATCTATTTTAGGCTCATGGGTAAGGATAAAAATGGAAACTTATCAAGGAGGTATAACAACTCAATTAGAAGAAACCAATAAAAATTATTTAAAATTTCATTTTAAAGACGGTAAAAATTTATCTATATCTACTCATTATGCTACAAATAGTTCAAATAGTCCCAGCACACAATACAGGATAAAAAATAATATTCTAGAATTTGGTTTTGACAGGAAATATTTAATAGAAAAAATTGATGCAATTAATTTAGTTATAGTAGAGTTTGAAGATGGTGAATTAGCTCCAAATTCAATTAAATCTATTTTTATTAGAGAACAAAAATACTTAGATAAGCTTCCACTGGCCATAGAAGACATAATCATAGGTAAAAATGATACTTTATATATAGAATCTAAAAAATTATATCCGCAATTTAAAACAATTGACCCTGATTTTCATGCACATTTAAGTAATCAAATGAACAGTTATTATCCCGTAGGAGAGAATTACTTTTTTGCTACATTCAATATTCATCCAGATGGTGAAATTGATCAAATTAAAATACTTCATCATATAAATAAATCGACAGACAAAAAAGCGATGAAGGCAATTAAAGCTTCTGGTAAAATGTGGAGTTTACCTAAATTAAATGGCAAAAAAGTGACCATTATCAAATTCATTGAGGATCGTTATGTCAAAAAAAGAGGTAATGATATTTCTAAAATTAGTTTTAATAAGTTGTCACATGTTCAAAACTCAAAATACTCTCCTGAATATTTATATAATTTTCATTTCTTAGCACGTAATTTATTAAATAACGAATATAAAAAAGCTCTAGAATTCATCTCTAAATTAGAAGAGATCAAGCCTAATGAAGCTAATTTATATTATTTAAAATATCTATGTTACCTTGAATTAGGAGATGAACAAAAATCAAATGAAAATTTATTATTACTAAAAAAGTCTAAGCTTAGATATCTAGTAAAATAAGCTTAAACGTAATTACTTTTTATACTTTAGCGGTAAATGCACTACTTTTTTTGTGTCAAAAAAATCTTCTTCAAAATAATTGTTCAGATCATAAAGCGTAGCTTTGGGGAAATCTTGTAATTCTTCGGTTAAATCTCCTCCTTTTAAATATAAGATTCCATTTTTAAGTTCGTGATTACTCTTTTTAGTAATTTTTCGTTTTACCCAGTTTACAAAAGTTGGCATTGCAGTTACTGCTCGGCTTACAATAAAATCATAAGTATCGTTTACAGCTTCAACACGTGTATGCGATATTTTTATATTGGTCAACCCTAATGTTTCAGAAACAATCTTAACTACTTTTAATTTTTTATTAATACTATCCACTAAATGAAAATGACACTCTGGGAATAATATTGCCAATGGTATACCTGGGAATCCACCCCCAGTGCCTACATCCATAATTTTTGTTCCAGATTTAAATTGAAGTATTTTAGCTACCCCTAAAGAATGTAAAACATGTCTTAAGTATAGTTCTTCAATATCTTTTCGGGAGACAACATTAATTTTTGAATTCCAATCTAAATACAATTCATACAACCTCGAAAACTGATTTTGTTGTATTTTTGTTAAGTTTGGAAAGTATTTTAAGATAAGTTGCACAAGCGTTAAATTTTCGCAAAAATAGCGTTTTATATGTATAATATTTGTGTTCTACGAGAATACCGATTCATTATTTAATTATATTTGCTGCTTATTATAAAAATATAGTCAATTACGACGTTAGCTTAGTATAAACAAATTTATGAAAGAGCACGCAATATCATTTTCTAGAGTTGACTCCGCAAAGTTTTTCAGAACTCTTAATAAACGAGTGAACAACTATTTTAAAGATAATAACATTAAAAGAACAGGTAATTGGAAACTATGGATGAAAACTATAGTTATGTTTACTTTGTTTTTATCTCCATATTTTTTAATCTTAACTTTAAACTTACCAGGTTGGTCACAACTACTTTTAACAATTGTTATGGGCATTGGAATGGCTGGTGTTGGAATGAATGTAATGCATGACGGAAATCATGGATCTTATTCTAACAAAGAATGGATAAATCGTTTAATGGGGAGTAGTATATACATTCTTGCTGGAAATACTTACAATTGGAAAGTACAACACAATGTATTACACCATACTTATACTAATGTCCATGGACATGACGAAGATATGGATGCTGGTCGTATTTTACGTTTTACAGAACATTCTGAATGGAAATGGTATCACAAGTTCCAACATTATTATTCTTTTTTATTATATGGTTTATTAACTATAAACTGGGCAATTACTACCGATTGGCAGCAAATGAAACGCTATATGAAACGAAAATTATCGTATGGTAAATTCCCAAATCCAATAGCTAATTGGAGTAAATTAGTAATTTCTAAAATACTTTATGTTTCAGTTTGGATTGTTTTACCAATGCTTATATTAGAAATAAGCTGGTGGAAAGTTTTATTAGGCTTTTTTATTATGCATTATACAGCGGGATTGATTTTAAGTGTAGTATTTCAACTAGCTCATATAATTGAAGAAGCAGAAATGCCTTTACCAAACGCTGATGGTGCTTTAAAAAATACATGGGCTATACATCAATTAAAAACTACCGTTAATTTCTCTCCTCGTAATAAAATTGTAAATTATTTTACTGGAGGATTAAATCATCAAGTAGAACATCATATATTTCCACACATATCTCATATTCATTATGGAAAAATAGCAAAAATTGTAAAAGAAACTGCTAAAGAATTTAACTTACCATACAACGAATATAAAACAACTAGAAAGGCTATTATTGCACATTTCAAGCACTTAAGACTTATGGGTATGAAACCTACTTTGAGTGTGTAAAACACTTTTTATATGACTAATCAACTCTCTGATAGAATAAATAATTTATCTACTTCTCAAACTTTAGCAATGGCTGTTAAAGCCAGAGAATTAAGAACTGAAGGAAAAGATATTATTGGACTTAGTTTGGGTGAACCTGACTTTAATCCACCTTCATTTATCAAAGATGCTGCTATTACAGCAATAAATGAAAATTACAACTCATATACTCCTGTTGATGGGTATGCAGAATTAAAAGATGCCATTATCACTAAATTTAAACGGGATAATGATTTAACTTATAACCGTTCACAAATAGTAGTTTCTACTGGTGCTAAACAAGCTTTAGCGAATGTAGCTGCAGCAATGATTAATCCTGGTGATGAAGTATTATTACCTTGTCCATATTGGGTAAGCTATAGTGATATCGTTAGTTTTAATGAAGGTATTCCTGTTGAAGTTAAAACTTTAATTGATACAGATTTTAAAATTACCCCAGAACAATTAGAAGCAGCAATTACTCCAAAAACAAAAATGCTTTGGTTTAGCTCGCCATGCAATCCAAGTGGGTCTGTATATAGTAAATCGGAACTAAGAGCACTTGCAGATGTTTTACAAAAATACCCTGATGTATACGTAGTTTCAGATGAAATTTATGAGCATATTAATTTTATAGGAGGGCATTTTAGCATCGCACAATTTGATGATATGTATGACCGTACTGTAACTGTAAATGGTGTTTCTAAAGCTTTTGCTATGACGGGATGGCGTATTGGGTTTATTGGAGCTCCAGATTGGATAGCTCGTGCTTGTAATAAAATGCAAGGGCAAGTTACTAGTGGCGCGAATAGTATAGCACAGCGTGCTGTAATTTCTGCTATGGAAGCTTCACCTAGTAAAATACAATATATGATAGATGAATTTAAAATTCGTCGAGACTTAATACTAGGCTTATTAAAAGAGATTCCTGGGTTTAAAACAAATACCCCTGAAGGCGCATTTTATGTTTTTCCTGACATTTCTGATTATTTTGGAAAAACAATTAAAGGAAGAACAATTAATAATGCTAATGATTTCTCTATGTTTTTATTAGAAGAGGCTCATGTTGCAACTGTTACAGGTGAGGCGTTTGGGAACCCAAATTGTATTCGCATATCGTATGCAGCATCTCAAGATCAATTGATCGAAGCTATAAAACGTATTAAAGATATTTTTAATTAAAAAACACTCTTCTTCACAAAAAAGCCCACAATAGATTAAAAATTTATTGTGGTTTTTTTATCATTTAAATGTTTATAAATGAAGACTAATTCAATTACAAAAAATACTAAGGAAGTATTACTGATAGCAATGTCACTAATACTATACTAATTGCTATAAAAACAATGAATCTTATTTTTGTGCGTTGTTTTCTCTCTTCTATTAAACGTGCTTTAATTTGTCGCAAAACATGAGGTCTAGATTTAGGGAAATCATATTCAGGTTTTCCATTATATGAATAACCGCCTAAAAAAGTGTTTTTTCTTCTATGTTTTTTCAATAAATCTCTATTATTTTTTAAAACAATATTTGCCGATCCAAAACTCATAATTTCTAAATTTTAAAGATGTAACATTTAATTTTTAAGAATAGAATCCCTGTTGGCAAATTTGCCAATATATTCTATATATTATAAAAGTGATATAAATTCATTATATCACAGTTAAAGCTCTAAAGTGTAATTATATATACTATTTACAGAAGTATTATTAGTAATACTGTTGTAAAAACAGAAAGTTTTAAAATAGTCTCTATACTTGAAGTGATTTGGTACCTTTTACTTTTAATACTCTGTTTGGTACCGAATATTGATTTTGGGCTAGAATTGAAGAAATTTCCAGTAATTCCTTGTTTATAATTTGAATTTAATAGTCCTTCATTTTTAAATTCAAAAGCAACTTTTTTCTGCCTGGGTAATGGTTCAATTTCTTGAGCTGTTAATACTAATTCCATAATTATTTGTTTTTAATTGATTACACTTATATGACGCTCATTAAAACAAAATGTTACATGAAATCTATATTTATCCATTTAAAAATTAATTCTAAAATCTCGAGAAATATTATAAATACTGGTATTTTTGAAGATCAAAATTTCTTTTAAAACATGGAAAAATAATACAATAGACTATCTATTTCTCCAAAAAAATGGAGTTAAAAGTATTAAAACAGTAAACAATTCTAACCTACCTATAAGCATTAAAAAAGAGCTCCACCATTTCCCTATTGCTGGCATATTATAAAAGTTATCTACCGGTCCAAAATCGCCTAAAGCTGGTCCGACATTACCCAAACAAGATGCAGCAACTCCCACAGCCGATTCAAAATCTAATCCAATTATTGAAAACACTAAGGCTCCAACAATAAAAGATAGCATATATACTATAAAAAACGCTAAGATATTGAATACAATTTTTTCTGAAATTGCTTTTTTGTTATAACGTACCGGTAGTATAGCACTAGGATGAAGAGCGCGTTTAAATTCTAAAATACCATTTTTAACCATTAGTAAATGCCTTACTATCTTGACGCCTCCAGATGTGCTTCCGGCTGATCCTCCTAAAAACATAAGTCCAAAGAAAAAGACTACCATAAACGATGTCCATAAGGTATAATCTGCAGTTACAAACCCTGTAGTAGTAACAATAGATAAAACTTGAAATAAACTGTGTCTAAAAGCGCTCTCAGCCTCTCCCCATACCATAGGGTGAGATATAGAAGATACGGAAGGGTCTACATAAAAATAAATAATTATCGCAGCTATAATTGTAAAAGCCCCTATAAATTTCAAGTATAGTTTAAACTCTTCATCTTTGATAATACGCTTTACTTTTCCTTTGAATGCAAAATAACTTAATACAAAATTAGTTCCTGCTAAAAACATAAATATGACAACTATATACTGTATTACTGGTTGATTATTCCAGTGTGCTAAACTTGCATTTTTTGTTGAAAATCCCCCTGTAGATAATGTTGTCATCGAATGATTTAAAGCATCAAAAAATGACATTCCAGCTATATTAAGTAAAATTGTTTCTGCCGCAGTATAACCAAAATAAATTAACCACAAACGTTTTGCAGTATCAGTAATTCGAGGGTGTAATTTGTCTGCGCTAGGTCCTGGAGCTTCAGCAGCAAACAACTGCATTCCTCCTATTCCTAACAGAGGTAAAATTGCAACTGCTAATACAATAATTCCCATACCACCTATCCAATGCGTCAAACTCCTCCAAAACAAGACTCCTTTAGGCACAACTTCGATATCATTTAAAACAGTTGCTCCTGTCGTGGTATATCCAGAAATTGTTTCAAAAAAAGCATTGGTAAAATTTGGGATCGCTTCTGTAAAAATATATGGTAGAGTTCCTGAAAGTGCCATTACCAACCAACCAAACGCTACTACAATATAGCCTTCACGTTTGTTCATTTCTTTTTTATGATTCCTTGTAGAAACCATAGTTATTACACCTATTACTCCAACTAAAATCCCAGAAAACAATAAACTTATACTAACTCCATCTTTATAAATAGCACTGATTAGAGCACTTAATAGCATAAACCCTCCGTTACATAAAAGTAACAGCCCGAAAAAATGAAAAATAATTTTATAGTTAAGCTTCATTCAGAGTTTAATCAAAGGAATAATCGTTCAACTTTTTTAATAGAATCTGGTAAACAGCATACTACAACACAGTCACCCGCTTCAATTTTAAAATCACCCAATGCAATAAGTCCATTACCATCTCTAATTACACCACCAATAATTGCAGAACGCGGAAAATTGATTTCTTTTATAATTTTATTACAAATTTTAGATTTAGATTTCACTACAAATTCTAATAATTCGGCATTCATATTATTAAGCTTAGTCATTGCAACTACATCTCCTTTTCTAATGTATCTAAATATATTATTTGCAGCAAGTAATTTTTTATTAATTAAAGTATCGATCCCTATAGAATGGGATAATGCAAAATAATCCATATTCTCTACAAGAGCAATTGTTTTTTTAACTCCTTTAGATTTTGCAACTAAACATGACATAATATTAGTTTCAGAATTACCTGTAACCGAAATAAAGGCATCCATATCCTGAATATTTTCTTCATCTAATACTTCTACATTTCTTCCATCTCCATTAATTACTAAAGCGTTCGATAAATCATCAGCTAACTCAAAAGCTCTATCTTTATCTTTTTCAATAATTTTAATATTAAATTTATTGTTAAGTAATCCTCGGGCAGCTTTAAATCCAATTTTCCCTCCTCCTAAAACCATAACATTTTTGATCTCTGTGTTACTCTTACCCGTTAGTTTACACAGCTCTTCATCTCCTCCTTTTGAAGTGATAAAAACAACATGATCGCCTTCTCTTAAAATAGTATCTCCTCTGGGAATAATAGTATATTGAGTGCCATAACGTTGAATAGCAATAGGAACAAAATGGATCTCTGGAAATAATTTTGCAGCTTCTTTTACCGATTTATCTACAAACAAGGCCGTTCTAGATAAATTTAAACCGAGCATGGTTAAAGCTCCATTTTCAAATTCATAAGTATCATTAAATGCAGATTGACTTAATAACAATTCAATTTCTGACGCTGCTAAAGATTCTGGAGATATTAATTCATCGATACCAAACTTAGTAAATCCTACTTCGTCTTTTTGATTTATAAACTCTGTATTAGAAATCCTTGCAATAGTGCGTTTAGCTCCTAATTGTTTAGCTAGCACACATATGGTTATATTGGTTGTTTCAGATGATGTTACTGCAATTACTAGATCTGAAGATTTTACCCTAGCATCCTTTAAGTTTGCAATAGAGGTTGCATCTCCTTTTATAACTCGTATATCTAAATGATTATCGGCGTAAGTTAAATTGTCTTTTTTTGTATCTATTAAGGTAATTTCTTGCGATTCGTAAGACAATAATTTTGCTAAATGAAACCCTACTTCTCCAGCCCCAGCAATTATTATTTTCATTGGTAATTTTAATTATAAAGCATAGCAAATATACTTTATTTTTAGGGATTTGAATATGAATTCCATTTCTTTGCATCCAAATAAAAATAGATCTTTATAAATTATAGACTCATTTTTTAATGGCAGAAAAAGTAAAACCTTATAAGGACAGTAATTTATCTAAAAAAGAGCAAGTTACACAAATGTTCGATACTATATCGAAAAAATACGATGGTTTAAATCGTGTCATTTCTTTTGGAATAGATATAAAATGGCGTAAAAAAGTTGTAAAGCTTGTAGCTCAAAAAACTCCAAAAACTATTCTAGATATTGCTACTGGTACTGGGGATTTAGCAATAAATCTTACTGAGACCAATGCTAAAAAAATTATTGGATTAGATATAAGTCCAGGCATGTTAGATGTTGGTAAACGAAAAGTGAATGAAAAAGGTTTAGATAAAACTATTGAAATGGTTATAGGTGATTCTGAAAACCTTCCGTTCGAAGACAATACTTTTGATGCAATAACAGTAGCATTTGGTGTAAGGAATTTTGAAAATTTAGAAAAAGGATTAACTGAAATATTACGTGTATTAAAACCAAAAGGTATTTTTGTGATTTTAGAAACCTCCATTCCATCAAAAACACCATACAAACAAGGTTATAAAATTTATAC
Source organism: Flavobacteriaceae bacterium (assembly GCA_003443635.1). Taxonomy (NCBI): domain Bacteria; kingdom Pseudomonadati; phylum Bacteroidota; class Flavobacteriia; order Flavobacteriales; family Flavobacteriaceae; species Flavobacteriaceae bacterium. The sequence goes on from CP031964.1 coordinate 2,960,381, forward strand.
TAAAGGAATTTTACCGTTAATAGGAAAACTGTTTTCTAAAGATAAAGTTGCCTATTCTTATTTATGCGAATCTGCATCTGTTTTTCCTTATGGGGAAGCGCTCAACAATATTTTACTTAAAATTGGGTTTATTAATGCGAAAGCATTACCTCAAACATTTGGTGTTGCTACTATTTATACATCATCTAAAGCATAATATGAAGAGAGTATTTGTAATCTTATTTTTCATCACAATAGGTCAAACCGTAAATGCTCAACTTTTTAGTAAAGAGCGTATTAGAAATAATATCGACGGATTAGATCAACAACTTCTATCTTGGGGATATTTCATTGGATTTAACTCACTCGATTTTAATTTTGATTATACTAGAGATATTAGAGATATCCAAGTATTAAAAACCACAGGGTTTAATGTTGGGCTTATTGGTGATTTACGTATTAACGAATATTTAAATTTAAGATTAGAACCAGGTTTAACAATTAGCACTAGGGAACTTAATTTTAGCCCTTCAAACTTTGCTGGATCAGAGTTTAGCAACAATGATTTAATACGAGAAGTACAGTCTACCTACATCTATATTCCTTTACTATTAAAAGTCTCTACAAAACGTTTAAATAATTTCAAACCGTTTGTTGTAGGTGGTTTTTCTACAGCTTTAAATTTGTCTAGTAATGAAGATAATTTAGACGATAATAGTTCTGGTCAATTCAGAACAAAAAAAAATGTACTATTTTATGAAATAGGTTTTGGTATTGATTTTTATTTACCTTGGTTTAAGTTTACGCCATCACTACGTGGTGTCTTTGGGATTAATGATGAGCTTGTTAGAGATTTAGATCCAAATAGTCCTTGGACAGGTAACTTAGATTCAATTAAAACTCGAGGTATTTTTATTAATTTTACTGTACAATAAAATTAACGTCTAAATTCACTCAATAAAACTGCAGCTGCATTAGCTACATTTAAACTTTCAGTTTCTTGAATATTACCAAATCTTGGTATAGTAATTCGTTTAGTTATTTGAGCTTCTATCATTTTGGATATGCCATTAGCTTCATTTCCTAGTACTAGTATTCCAGAGTTTGATAAATTTAAATTATACACATTATTTCCATCCATAAACGCTCCGAAAACGGTTGCTGTTTTTTGAGATGATAAAAAAGCTTCTAAATCCAAGTAATTTATATTCACTCGAGTAATAGACCCCATTGTAGCTTGAACTACTTTTGGGTTATAACAATCTACTGTACCAGTATTACAAATTAAATCTTTAACCCCAAACCAATCGCATAATCTAATAATCGTTCCTAAATTACCTGGATCCCTCACATTATCCAAAGCAACAATAAGATGGTTTTCATCTATAACAGTTTTTTTTGTAGGTATTTTAAATACAGCTAAAGCTGTATTTGGAGCTTTTAAAAAACTAATTTTTTTCAAGTCATTGTCAGAAATTTGTGTTCTTAAAACATCTGTAACATTAAATTCTAACGTAGTTGTATATAAGTGATCTAATTCAAATTTTGAATTTAGTAATTCTTGAATTGTTTTTTTTCCTTCTGCAACAAAGCGTTGATATTGTATACGGTACTTTTTTTGCTTTAATTGCGTTATAAGTTTTATTTGGTTTTTACTTAACATATAAGCCAAAGTATCGTTTTCGTTTTAAAGCACACAAAAAAAATGAAAAAAATTATGCGAAACCTAATTTTGATTAATAATATCAACATATTTTTAAAAGGAAATAATGTACTTTTGAGTTTTAAACCTGTACTGCTTTTCAAAATTTAATTTACCTGTTTAATAGTTGAAACAAACATTTACAAAAATATCAGTTTTTACAATAATTTTAATTATTGTCACTTCCTGTAGTGTTGTAAAGCGTGTTAAGAATACAGATCATTTATTAACTAAAAGTAGTGTCTCAATTAATGGAAAAAAAGTAAAAAACGAGGAGATAAATAGTCTCATACTTCAAAAACCAAATAACAAGCTTCTAACTTATCCTCTCCGTCTCCATATTTACAATTTAGCACGAGAAAATCGTGATTCTCTTTTTGAAATCTGGTTAGATAAAAAACCTAAACGAAGAGCACGCATAACCGACACTACTTCTAAAGAAGAAATAGAAAAAATAAAAAAATCTGCATTAGGATTTAATGGTTGGCTAAGAAAAACTGGTGAGGCTCCAGTAATTATAGATTCTTCAAAAATTAAACGATCATTAAGTCGGTTAGAAGGTTATCATTTAAGAAAAGGATGGTTTCATGCCGAGGCTTCTTATAAAATAACTGTAGATCCAAAAAAGAAAAAACGAGCATCTATAGCTTATGAGGTAGAAACAGGAGACCCTACATTTATAGATACTGTTACCACAAATATATCTTCTCCGATTATTGATTCTCTATATCAAAAAACAAAAAACAATAGTAAATTAATAAGTGGTAAGCAATGGAGTGCCGCTGACCTTGAAGAAGAACGAGATCGCTTGGTTAATGAATTTAGAAACTCAGGAGTTTATCATTTCTCACAAGATTACATACAAATTGATACAGATACAATTGATTCTGTTGTAAAAGCACCTGTAGAAATAGAAATTAAAGATAGAGTGATTAGAAATGAAGACTCAGTTACTCGAGTTCCTTTTAAAACTTATAAAATAAAAGATATAAATATTATTACTGATGATTCTTTTGAAAATAGAAGTAAAAAATTTCAAGATTCAGTGATTTATGATAATTACACTCTTTATAGTTACGGTAAATTGCGATTTCGACCTAAAGCAATAACTGATGCTATATTCATTTCTAAAGATTCTGTTTTTAAAGATAGTGATCGCGCAAGTACTTATCGCTTTTTAAATCAATTAAACACTTTTCAATATCCGAACATAACCTATAATGAGAATGTTCAAGACACCACATTAACAGCTAATATTTATCTAACACCAAGGAAAAAATACAAATTAGGATTTGAACCTACTATATCTCAAAACGACATTCAATCATTAGGATTCGCTTTTAATGCATCACTATCTATACTCAATGTCTTTAGAGGAGCCGAAACTTTACAACTTTCGGCATTAGGTAATATTGGAGCTTCAAAAGATGGGTCTGGGGTAGATGATCAATTTTTTGATATTAATGAAGTGGGTATTAATGCACAATTACGAATTCCTAGGTTTTTCTTTCCAATAAATACTGGCAAAATAATTCCTAAAAACTTCTCCCCTAGCACAAATATTACTCTTGCTTTTACAAGTCAAACTAATATAGGGTTGGATAGACAAACTTTTAATGGTGTTTTTAATTATAATTGGAAACCTAGATCAGTAGTTAAAAATAGTTTCGATCTTTTTAATATTCAATTTGTTCGAAATCTAAACCCTGATAATTATTTTAACGTCTTTCAAAATTCGTTTAGTCGCCTTGAAGATATAGCTTTAAACACATTTAACACACCTGCAGAATTTATTAATGTAGATATAGATGGAAATCGTACTTTAATACAAGAAAGAACTGTAGATTTTATTACTCTTGCTTCTCAGGATCTAAATTTTCAAAATTCAAATCCAAATGATTTTCAAATCGTAAATAACATAAGAGAACGAAGAGAGCGATTAATTGAAAACAATCTAATTCTAGCTTCTAGTTTCGAGTATTCAAAAGATAATCGAGAAAGTACAACTGATGAAAATTTTTCTATTTTTAAAACACGCTTAGAGTTGTCAGGTAATGTTATTTCTGCTGTCTCTGATTTATTTGGGTTTAACGGAAACGATATTTTTGGAGTTGAATACTCTCAATATGCAAGAGCAGAACTTGACTATATAAAGCGCTGGAGCTTGGGAGGCAACAACGTTCTAGCGATTAGAAACTATGTTGGCCTCGCTATTCCATATGGTAATTCTACTAGTATCCCTTTTACCAGAAGTTTTTTTGCTGGAGGTGTTAACGACAATAGAGCTTGGACTGCTTTTGATTTAGGCCCTGGAAGCTCTAGTAGTAATGATGAGTTTAATGAAGCAAATTTTAAACTTGCTTTTAGTATTGAAAACCGTTTTAACTTATTTGGAAGTTTAAAAGGGGCACTTTTTGTTGATGCTGGCAATATATTTAATGTATTGGATGAAGTAGACGATCCTGCATCAACATTTACTAATTTTAAAGATCTGGAAGATATTGCAATTGGTAGCGGGTTTGGCCTTAGATATGATTTTGGTTTTTTTATTTTAAGAGGCGATGTTGGTTTTAAAACTTATGATCCTTCCTTTGGAGATAGCAATCGCTGGTTTAACGAATATAATTTTGGAAATGCTGTTTACAATATCGGAATTAATTATCCATTTTAAAACAATTACATTTTCATTAATTTATCTTCTTCAATTTACAAAAAATCATAATCGTACTATTTAAAATTTGATTATTTTTACGCCCTTAATTATATTACAAAAACAAAAAAAATGGAGCATAATATAAAAGGAGGAGTCGCTACTGGCAGAGAGGTTCAAGCTATTTTTAAACTTGCTAAAGAAAAGAATTTTGCACTACCAGCAGTAAATGTAGTAGGTTCTGATAGTGTAAACGGTGTTTTAGAAACTGCAAGAGATTTAAATGCTCCCGTAATTATACAATTTTCAAATGGTGGAGGTCAATTTAATGCTGGTAAAGGCCTAAGTAATGAAGGAGAAAAAGCAGCAATTGCTGGTTGCATAGCTGGAGCGAAACATGTACACTTATTAGCTGAAGCTTATGATGTACCTGTAATACTACACACAGATCATTGTGCAAAAAAATTATTACCTTGGATAGATGGTCTTTTAGATGCTAGCGAAGTTCATTTTGCTCAAACAGGTAAGCCTTTGTATAGCTCACATATGATCGATTTATCTGAAGAGCCTATTGAAGAGAATATTGAAATTTGCAAACAATATTTAACCCGTATGGCAAAAATGGGAATGACTTTAGAAATCGAGTTAGGGATCACCGGAGGCGAAGAAGATGGTGTAGATAATACAGATGTTGATGATTCTAAATTATATACTCAACCTGAAGAAGTTGCTTATGCTTACGAAGAATTAAGTAAAGTAAGTGATCAATTTACTATAGCTGCGGCTTTTGGTAATGTACATGGAGTTTATAAACCAGGAAATGTAAAATTAACACCAAAAATTCTTAAAAATTCTCAAGAATATATTTCAAAAAAATATGGAGTAGGTCATAATCATATTGATTTTGTATTTCATGGAGGTTCTGGGTCTTCCGTTGAAGAAATTCGTGAAGCTATAGGTTATGGCGTAATTAAAATGAACATCGATACTGATATGCAGTTTGCATTTACTGAAGGCGTTAGGGATTACATATTAGAAAAGAAAGATTATTTATATACTCAAATTGGAAACCCTGAAGGTGAAGATATTCCTAACAAAAAATATTATGATCCAAGAAAATGGCTGCGAGAAGGTGAAAAAACATTCGTCATACGTTTAAAGAAAGCTTTTCAAGATCTTAATAATATAGATACTTTATAAAATAATTTGAGTGTTTTGCTAAAATTAAAAACAAAACATTAATTTTGACACTAGGTTTTTAGCTGTTTTTTCTTGTGTTAAGTTTATTGTAATACTTTAAAAATAATAGCTTTGACCTTTTACGCTAACTAAAACTAATTTATAACTTATTATACTATTAAAGTAAGTTATAGAATTTAAAATATCAAACTATATGTCTTGGTTTAAGAGAAAAGATAAAGGTATTCATACTCCAACTGAAGCAAAAAAAGATACTCCAAAAGGATTATGGTATAAATCTCCAACTGGTAAAATAGTCGGAACAGAAGAATTAGAAAAAAACTTTTATGTCAGCCCTGAAGATGGTTATCATGTAAGAATAGGAAGTAAAGAATATTTTGAAATTCTTTTTGACGATGATTTTAAAGAACTCAATCCAAATCTTACTTCTAAAGATCCATTAAAGTTTAAAGACAATAAAAAATACACAGATCGTCTTAAAGATGCTCAGGAAAAAACAAATTTAAAGGATGCTGTACGTACAGCAGTAGGTAAATCTAAAGGTAAAGATTTAGTGATTGCTTGTATGGATTTTAGATTTATTGGAGGATCAATGGGTAGCGTTGTTGGGGAAAAGATTTCTCGAGCAGCAGAATATTCTTTAAAAAAGAAAATTCCATTTATGATTATTTCTAAATCTGGTGGTGCTCGTATGATGGAAGCGGCATTATCATTAATGCAATTGGCTAAAACATCAGCCAGATTAGGTCAATTAGCAGATGCTAAAATCCCTTATATTTCTTTAGCCACAGACCCAACTACTGGAGGGACAACAGCTTCTTTCGCTATGCTAGGCGATATTAATATTAGTGAACCTGGTGCTTTAATAGGTTTTGCAGGCCCACGAGTTGTACGTGATACTACAGGTAAGGAATTACCTGAAGGATTCCAAACATCAGAGTTTGTACTAGAGCATGGCTTTTTGGATTTTATTACATTACGTAAAAATTTAAAGGATAAAGTAAATCAATATATTGATTTGATTACAAATCAACCCTTAAGAGTATAATAAAAAAAGCGACTATATCTAGTCGCTTTTTTTATTTCAAACTCTAACTTGTAAGTTACTAAAAATTACTATATTTGCCGCTTGAAAGAAAAACTTTCATATACATAACAATCATTTACAATAATATTAGAATGTATTTAACAAAAGAAGATAAAGAGAAGATCTTTAAAAAACATGGTAAAGATGCAAAAAATACTGGTTCTGCAGAAGGACAGATTGCATTGTTTACAGAACGTATTAATCACTTAACAGAACACTTAAAACAAAATCGTAAAGATTATAATACTGAGCGTTCTTTAGTAAAATTAGTGGGAAAGCGTCGTGCGCTTTTAGATTATTTAACTAAGAAAGATATCTTAAGATATCGTGCAATAGTAAAAGAATTAGGATTAAGAAAATAATAAAAAGAGGCTTTATGCCTCTTTTTTGTTTCAATATAAAACTCTAGCGGGAGAGTTTAAATTACGCATGTATAATTAAGCAGATTCTGAGCTTATTCAGAATATATAGTTTTTCATTGGTCATACAACAACTACACAACAACACAACGACCATTGTTTAATTAGAATTAAAATTATTTATGATTCCAAAAGTTTTTAGAGAGGTCATAGACCTAGGTGATGGAAGAGAAATTTCTATCGAAACCGGAAAATTAGCAAAACAGGCACATGGTTCTGTTGTTGTTCAATCTGGAAAGTGTATGCTATTATGTACAGTTGTTTCCAATTACAAACAAGCTGATGTAGATTTTTTACCTTTAACGGTAGATTATCGCGAAAAATTTGCAGCAGCTGGACGTTATCCTGGAGGATTCTTTAAAAGAGAAGCTAGGCCAAGTGATGGAGAAGTACTAACAATGCGTTTAGTAGATCGTGTTTTACGACCATTATTCCCAAAAGATTATCATTCTGAAACACAAGTAATGATACAATTAATGTCTCATGATGATGATGTAATGCCAGATGCCATGGCTGGATTAGCCGCTTCTGCTGCAATTCAATTATCAGATTTCCCTTTTGAGTGTGCTATTTCTGAAGCACGTGTAGGTCGTATTAATGGTGAGTTTATAATTAACCCAACTAGAGCGCAATTAGAAGAATCTGATATCGATATGATGATTGGAGCATCTGCTGATTCTGTGATGATGGTTGAAGGTGAAATGGATGAAATTTCCGAAGAGGAAATGACAGAAGCCATTAAATTTGCTCACGAAGCGATTAAAGTACAATGTGCTGCACAGTTGAAATTAGCTGAAGCCTTTGGTAAAAAAGAAGTTCGTGAATACGAACCAGAAAGAGAGGATGAAGACCTAGCTAAAAAAATTCATGATATGGCATACGACAAAGTATATGCTGTAGCTAAAGCAGGTTCTGCAAAACATGAAAGAGGGGCTGCATTTGCAGAAATAAAAGAAGAAATTAAAGCTACTTTTTCCGAAGAAGAGTTAGAAGATTTTGGTGGGCTGGTATCTAAGTATTATAGTAAAGCTGAAAAAGCTGCTGTTCGTGATTTAACTTTAAACGAAGGACTTCGTTTAGATGGTCGTAAAACTGATGACATTAGACCCATTTGGTGTGAAGTAGATTACTTACCATCTACTCATGGTTCATCTATATTTACTCGTGGGGAAACTCAAGCATTGGCAACTGTTACTTTAGGAACATCCAGAGAAGCAAATCAAGTAGATATGCCATCTTATGAAGGTGAAGAAACATTTTATTTACATTATAATTTCCCTCCTTTTTCAACTGGAGAAGCTAGACCAATAAGAGGTACATCACGTAGAGAAGTAGGTCATGGTAATTTAGCACAACGTGCTCTAAAAGGAATGATTCCTGAAGATTGCCCATATACTGTTCGTGTAGTTTCTGAAGTATTAGAAAGTAACGGATCGTCATCTATGGCAACTGTTTGTTCTGGTACTATGGCACTTATGGATGCTGGTGTTCAATTAAAGAAACCAGTTTCTGGAATAGCTATGGGGTTAATTTCTGATGCAGAGTCTGGAAAATATGCTGTATTATCTGATATTTTAGGTGATGAAGATCATTTAGGAGACATGGATTTTAAAGTAACTGGTACAGCTGACGGTATTACCGCTTGCCAAATGGATATTAAAGTAAAAGGATTGTCATATGAAATTCTTGTAAATGCTTTAAAACAAGCACGTGATGGACGTTTACATATATTGGGTAAATTAACAGATACCATAGCAGCTCCTAATGCAGATGTGAAATCTCATGCTCCAAAAATGGTAACTGCACGTATCGCTAATGATTATATTGGTGCTTTAATTGGTCCTGGAGGAAAAGTAATTCAAGAGCTTCAAAAAGAAACTGGATGTACAATAGTAATTAATGAAGATCCAGTTACAGAAGAAGGTATCGTTGAAATTTTAGGAACTAATCAAGATGGTATTGATGCTGTATTAGCCAAAATTGATTCAATTACATTTAAACCAGAAAAAGGTAGTGTATATGAAGTTAAAGTAATTAAAATGCTTGATTTTGGTGCTGTAGTAGAATATGTTGAAGCTCCAGGAAATGAAGTATTATTACATGTAAGTGAATTAGCTTGGGAGCGCACTGATAATGTAACCGATGTAGTTAATTTAGGAGATGTACTTGATGTTAAATATTTTGGTATAGATCCAAAAACACGTAAAGAAAAAGTATCTCGTAAAGCAATTTTACCAAAACCTGAAGGTTATGTTGCAAGGCCTCCAAGAGATAATAACAGGAATGGTGGACGTGATAATCGTGGCAATAGAGATAATCGTGGACGTGATAATCGTCGCGATGATAGAAAACCAAGAGAAGAAAGAAAAGAAGATTAACTTTTTTTCACTTATATTTTATATTATAATACAAAAAACCCTAATAGAATATTATTCTGATAGGGTTTTTTTATTACCCTTTAAAATTCCAATTGATAATTGGAAATGAGCGTTTATCATTTTTATTCCAAAGGCCTAATTGAATACCTCTATGGTTTTTTGCTTTATTAAAAACTCCTATTTGAACCCCTACTCCTTTAGTTTCAATTTCATTAAATCCTCCTAATTGCAATCCATTAAAATAATTAACTGTATTTCCAAAACCAATTAAAATACCATTAGATTTATATGCCTCATTACCAAGAGTGCTAATTATTAGTCCATTTGCTCTCTCTATATGATTAGAAATTCCAGCTATAGCTATCCCATCATTCTTTCTGCTATAATGTAAAAAGCCTGTAATTGTAATTCCATGAGAATCTATAAGTTCAAAAGAACCCGTAGTTAAATTAAAGCCATATATTTTTTGATTTACAGTTCCTGTTCTTATAAGAAATTCATAATCTTTATCTGATGTTGATAAAGGTGAACGTGGTGCCAAAAAATAAAATGGTGATAATAGAAATACTTCAGTATGTAAACCAAACGTCCTTCTTGTATTTCCATAATTAGTTTCGTTAATGAGATCAGTTGGAAAAGCACTTAAAGATATTCCAGCTATATCTGTGTTTTTAGCATATGAAATCCAAACAGGAAAACGAAATTTTTGTTCTTGACCATAAAAATCGGTATAAGAAAACATAATTGTAATAATTAAAATGATTTTTTTCATAATTGATTATTTTAAATTCAATTCAAATTTATTGTTATAATCACATCTTAATATATATAAATCATGAAAAGTAAAATATTTTTTTGTGATTTTCACAAATTATAAGTACTTTTAATATATGTTTCAAAATACTTTACTTCAAGAACTACAGAAGGCTTTACCAACTAACACCTCATTAATAGATGCTGTAGCCACAGCACTAGATATAAGTTATGATGCCGCACATAGACGTACAAGTTTAAAGAGTAAATTTTCGTTAGATGAAAGTATCATACTATCTAAATACTACAATCTCTCTCTAGACAAACTATTTGAAACTTCGTCCAAAAACTATGTAGCCCTAGAAAAAACTAAGCTTATAGAAAATGAATTGGATTTAGAACAGTATTTCAAGCATTCTCATCAGTCATTACAATTGCTTCTTAAGGATGTGGATAGCCATATTTTATATTCAGCGAAAGACATCCCTTTGTTTTACACTATTGGTGATGACTTGTTAAGTAGATTTAAAATATATGTATGGTTAAAATTATTAGACAGTAATTTTAAATCAGATAATTTTGAACAATTTGCACCTAGTGTATCATTAATACAATCAGGCAAGATATTAGGTAATTTATATGACGGCTTAAATATTACTGAAATTTGGGACATTACGACTATAAATAGCACCTTAAAACAAATCCATTTTTATTTCTATGCCGGACAAATATCTACTGATTGTGCTTTGCTATTATGCGAATCGTTACATCAATTAATTAATAAAATAACATGTAAAATAAAAACTTCACCTTACCAATTATACTATAATGAACTCTTATTAATGAATAATAATGTCCTAGTCACAACTCCAAGACAAGAGTTACTTTATGTCCCGTTTTCATTTTTATCTTACTTTTTAACTGGCGATAAACTAACTTGTAAACAAGCCAAAAATTATTTTGACAAACAGTTATTACATTCTAAATTATTAAATACTGCGGGCGAGAAAGAACAACAAATATTCTTCAATAAAATACACAATAAAATTAGTGCTTTAGAACAACTTATTAAGGCAACACAAGTTTTGGATTTTGAGTAACTTTAAAATAAAAAAATTAATAATTTATTTTTTTTGTAACATTAATTACTATTATTACGTATAACTATATGACAGGGCAGTGTAGCCTAAAAAATTTAGAAGGAGAATATTAAATGAGACAACTCAAAATCACCAAACAGGTTACCAATAGGGAAACCGCATCATTAGACAAATACCTACAAGAAATTGGAAAAGTTGATTTAATTACTGCTGATGAAGAAGTAGAATTAGCACAACGTATTAAAGCTGGCGATCAAATTGCTTTAGAAAAATTAACTAAAGCTAATTTACGTTTCGTTGTATCTGTTGCTAAGCAATATCAGAACCAAGGGCTAACTTTACCTGATTTAATTAATGAAGGTAATTTAGGGCTAATTAAAGCTGCACAACGTTTTGATGAAACTCGAGGTTTTAAATTTATATCTTATGCTGTATGGTGGATTCGACAATCTATCTTACAAGCATTAGCAGAGCAATCTCGTATTGTTAGATTGCCATTAAATAAAATTGGTTCTATTAATAAAATTAATAAAACTTATGCGTTTTTAGAGCAGTCTCATGAGCGTCCGCCAAGTGCTGAAGAAATTGCAAAAGAATTAGACATGACGATTAATGACGTTAAAGAATCTATGAAAAATTCTGGACGTCATGTTTCTATGGATGCGCCTTTAGTAGAGGGTGAAGATTCTAATCTTTATGATGTACTTCGCAGTGGAGAGTCTCCAAACCCTGATAGAGATTTATTACACGAATCATTACGAACAGAGATTGAACGTGCTCTAGAAACACTAACACCTCGTGAAGCAGATGTTATCCGTCTTTATTTTGGCTTAGGAAACCAACATCCTATGACTCTAGAAGAGATTGGAGAAACGTTTGATTTAACTCGTGAACGTGTTCGTCAAATTAAAGAAAAAGCAATTCGTAGATTAAAACATACGTCTCGAAGTAAAATATTAAAAACATATTTAGGTTAGGTTAAACTATACTCAACTATCACATGTTAGTTTTGAGTTCTATTTACGACTAAATAAACACTACAAACAGTTACATAACTGTTCGTTTTTTGATTGATGAAAGAACCCTCGGCTGATTACCGGGGGTTCACTTTTTTACAATGCTTAGTAAATCTCTTATCAAAGAACCTTTTCTTTTATATATCTTTGCCAAAACTTAACAAGAATATGAGTTCTAAACTAATAGCACCTTCAATTTTAGCAGCAGATTTTGGAAACCTCCAACGTGATGTAGAAATGGTTAATCAAAGTAATGCAGACTGGTTTCACATAGACATTATGGATGGCGTTTTCGTACCAAACATTTCTTATGGAATGCCGGTTTTAAAAGCAATTGCTCAGCATGCAAAAAAAACGATTGATGTACATTTAATGATCGTAGATCCTGATCGTTACATTAAAACATTTGCAGGTTTAGGCAGTAATATACTTACTGTACATTATGAAGCTTGTACACATTTACATAGAACACTTCAAGCCATTAAAGCTGAAGGTATGAAAGCTGGTGTAGCTCTAAACCCTCATACTAATATAAATGTTTTAGAAGATACTATTAACGATATTGATTTAGTTTGTTTAATGAGTGTCAACCCTGGTTTTGGAGGACAAAGCTTTATTGAAAATACTTATAATAAAGTTGAACAATTAAAAGCACTAATTAATCGTAAAGGCGCAACTACTTTAATAGAAATTGATGGAGGTGTTACTAATAAAAATGCAAAACAGCTAACTAATGCTGGTGCAGATGTACTCGTAGCTGGAAGTTATGTATTTAAAAGCAATGATCAAATTGAGACTATAAAAGATTTAAAATTAATAGCAAATAGTTAATAGCCTGCAAAATTAAAATTAAGCATCTGTTTTATTTTAGCATAAATTTCTGGAAATTGTGAGCGTAATTCTGAAGATGATTCAATAAAGCTCTCAATCACAACAGCTACAAATTCAAATTGATTAGTATAAGCATAAGCTCTAAAAAAAGTTGAATCAATTAATTCACGTCTTAAGCCATCATTATTTGCTAATAATTCAGTAAGTTCTTTAAAAGAATCTTCAAAAATAGTGGAACTCACATCTCTTTCTTTTATACTATTGAGATGTATAGCATGTGCAAACTCATGTATTCCAAGATTTAATTTATCGTTTTCAACATCATAACCTTCAATAAAATGATCCCAAGATAGTACCAAGATCTCTAACTTAGGGTTAAATTCTCCTTTATGATATTCTTGACTCGTATTAGAAAAAAAATCGCTTGGATAAATAAATATTTTATCAATTATTCCTATATAAAAATCACGAAATCCAAAAGTTAGCATAACAGCAGTAGCAGCTATTAAAATTTTTTTTTCATCATCAATAATAACATTATCTCTTCCAATAAATGTTTTATCTTTTATAAATTGAACAACTCTATGTTCAAAATATTTTTTCTCTTTGTCTGAAAGCTTTTTATAAAATGAAAACTGTTGTTGTAAAATTTGTAACTGATAAGGTTTTAGTTTTTTTTTATAAAGATATATATGATTATATAATGGCTTTTTATATTTCATTACATAAGCCATTTCAATTAATTTAATCGTATAATAGATAAACATTAACCCTATAACTGTAAAGAAAACCCCTAATATGATTTTACTTCCAAAAGTATATTCTTCTAAAACAGTAGTAATTAATAGCATTATAATAAAGTATAGATTTACAAACCTTAGTTAAATACAAATTAATAAAGATTCTTTCTTATAATTTAAAAAAAACGTGATACCGCATTAAAATTGGTATCAATAGTAATATGTAATATATCTATAATGCAAAAGCGAGTGGTTATTAAAATAACCACTCGCTTAAATTAATTTATAGAGTTATACTATAATTATTTTATTTTATTGTTTTGGCTTAATTACAATTTCATATTTCTCTCCATCTTTTAATAAAGCTTTAGTGAAATTTTGAAGATCTGAAGCTTTAATAGAATTCACAATATTTTCGAAATTTTTAGCCTCATTCATATTATATCCTTCTCGGAAATAATTTCTTAACAACGTCATATCATAACGATTATAATCTTGTTGTTGTTTTCTATCTTTAATAGTAGTCGCTAATACTTTATCTAAGTCTGATTGATTGATTTCACCATTAGCTATCTTTTCAATTTCTTTATGCACAATAGTTACTAGGTTTTCTATTTTATCTGGGTTACCATCAAAAAATACAGATAATGAAGCTTCAGTTGTTGGTCTTTTAGTCATGTTAGCAAATGCGCTTGCTCCATATGTACCTCCTTCATCTTCTCTTAACGTTTCTGTATATCTCAATTGTAATACTCTACCTAATGTTCGAGCTATAAATACATTTTTTAAGCTGTAATCCATATCGTTCTTATACGATATTCTAACTGTACTCTTAGGGTCTTCCATTTTTAAGAATACATCTTTATCTATATTACTACTAATCCAATCTGTAGAATTATCTTTCCAATTCTCTTTAGTATTGTTAGTTGGAATACTAGCGATATATTTTTCTAATAAAGGTTTTAATTGTTCTTTTTGAACATCACCTACAATAAAGAATTCAAAATCTGCTGCATTACCAAATCTATCCTTGTAAATAGATCGTACTTTTTCGAAAGAAATATCTTTAACAAAATTAGCATCGAACAATCTTTGCTTTGGATTGTTTTTACCATATAATGTGGTTGTTACACTATCTTGAATTTTCACATTAATGTTTTTACTTCTAGCAACTAATGCATTGTCAATATTCCCCATTAATACTTTATAACTATCATTATCAAAACGAGGTTTTACAAAACGTAAATGAGTCATTTGTAATAAAGTTTCAACATCTTTAGTTGTTGAATTCCCTGTGATACTCTCCGTTAATTCTCCAAGAGCAAGTCTAGTTGTTGCCGTTTTTCCAGCTAAAACTTTTGGTAAATCTGCACGAGAATAATCTCCTAAGCCTGAAAAATCAGCAACAGTCCCAACAAAATTAGCTGATGGAATACTAGCATCATCAATTAATGAAAGTCCGCCATAACTAATAGCATTTAATTGTACTTGGTCTTTATTTTTATTTACAAATTTATAATGTACTTTCACACCATTACTCAATGTAAATGTAGTAGCTCCTATAGCAGATTC
The DNA here is from genome assembly GCA_003443635.1 of Flavobacteriaceae bacterium. Lineage (NCBI taxonomy): Bacteria > Pseudomonadati > Bacteroidota > Flavobacteriia > Flavobacteriales > Flavobacteriaceae > Flavobacteriaceae bacterium. The sequence continues at coordinate 2,975,808 of CP031964.1, forward strand.
TTCTTTTTCTGATATAATGCTTCCATTTTTAATAGTTAATCCTGACACTAAGGTTTTCCCACTAAATCCATCTTCATAAGCTGTTAGTGATGCATCATTTTCAGATGCTGATATAATCGCTAGAGCATCTTCTTTAGTTAAGTTTTTCTTACCTTCTACTCCAGTAACTGTTAATGTTCTATTATTTTTTGTATATAAATTTTTTATTGTTTCATGTAACTCATTTTTTGTAATTGCTCCAAAAATTTGTTTTACAATCTCATATTCTTTTACGACATCTGTCAAGTTATCATTTTCTAAATAATTTAGCTGAATAGTTCTAATAATAGCTTGATGAGGAGCATCATCCTTTCTAGCAATTTGATTTTCGTAAAATGTACTAAATTGTAATACAGCTCTTTTTATTTCTTCAGATGTAAATCCAAATTTGACAGCTCTATTAACTTCAGCAAAAACATCCTTAAATGCTTGATGTTGCATATCTGGTTTTGGGGAAATCCTTATAGAAAACGAATTTGAAGCTCTTGACAAGCCGCCATACCCTACAAATGCATTTAAAAATGATGCATCTGGTTTTTGAGAAATTTCTCTAAGGCGTGTAGAAATTAAATTTGTCGCTATCCCATTTAATAACGATGTTTTCAAATCTCCTATGGTTTCATTTTCTAAAGATTTAGGATGTCTAATTCCAAAACTAATTTGAGATGTTGTCACTTCTTTATCTTTAGCCATCGAGTATACTAACTCGTTATTATCTTCAATCTCTACTGTAAATCTTTCTTTCGGATTTTTAACTGCTGGAATACCTGAAAATAATTTTTTGATTTTTTGTTCTACTTCATCAATATTAATATCTCCTACTATAGCTATGGCTTGTAAATCTGTTCTATACCAATCGTGATAAAAATCACGTAACACTTTATAATCGAAGTTTTGAATAATATCCATCTCACCAATAGGTAAGCGTTCTGCATATTTAGAATTATTAAACGTAGTTCCTATATTATGTTGGAACACTCTTGCTGCTCCACTCTGACGCGTACGCCATTCTTCATTTACAACACCTCGTTCTGCGTCAATTTCAGAATCTGTAAGTAATAAATAATTAGACCAATCATGGAGTATTAACAAACCTGTGTCTATTAATTCTGGTGTAGTTGGTATATTATTTACATTATATACTGTTTCATCAAAAGATGTGTAAGCATTTATATCACGACCAAAAACAAGTCCGTGTTTTTCCATAGTATTTAAAATACCCTTTCCTTCAAAATTTTTTGTTCCATTAAATGCCATGTGCTCTAAAAAGTGAGCCAACCCTTTTTGGTCATCATTCTCTAAAACCGAACCTACATTTTGAATAATGTAATAACTAGCTACATCTTTTGTTACATCTGTACTTTTTAAATAATAGGTCATACCATTAGGTAGTACGCCTTTTTTGATCTCTTGATCAACAGGTAGTGGTTGGTTTAAATTAATGGTCTGTGCATTAATTACGATGCACATTAATAAAAATAGGGTTAGTGTTATTCTTTTCATTGTTTTCTTAATTATTCTGATTAAAATTTATATGTATGTCAACTAACAATAAGATTTGTTACAAAAAAATTATATAGTTTAATTTATAGCATGCAATATATTATATTTAAGAGGATTCGTACAAATTATTCAGAATTTAATTTAGTATATAAATCGATATCACAAATTGCTCTACAAATGTAGAATTAATTTTTAATTATTCAAACATAAAATAATTTAAAAAATGTTAAAATAATACTTCTAAAAATAATGTATTGAAAATAAAAAGTTCAACTATAAAATTAAATTAATTTTATAGTTGAACTTTTTTAGTGACCACGGAGGGATTCAAACCCCCGACCGCTGGAGCCGAAATCCAGTGCTCTATTCAGCTGAGCTACGTGGCCTTTAATATCTAGCTTTTGCTAAAACTTTATATTTTTTATGATAATTTATTTTTCACTATTGTAGAAATAGTTTTTCCATCTGCTCTTCCTGCTAATTCATTACTTACTACACCCATTACTTTACCCATATCTTTCATTCCGTTAGCACCAACTTTAGCAATAGTAGACACAACTACCTTTTCTATTTCTAATTCACTTAACGCCTCTGGCAAAAATTGACTTATAATTTCAACTTCTGCTAATTCAGGAGCTGCTAAATCTTCACGACCTTGTCCTAAGAATATGGCAGCACTATCTTTACGTTGTTTTACCTGTTTTTGAAGAATTTTTAGCTCTTGATCTTCAGTTAACTCTTCTGATGCTCCTCCTTCAGTTTTAGCTAATAAAATAGCTGACTTTATTGCTCTTAAAGCAGTTAAAGCTGTTTGATCTTTAGCTTTCATTGCAGTTTTTAAAGCCTTCATTAATTCACTTTGTAAACTCATTTCTTTCTTAATTTAGTTATGCGAAGGTAATAAAAAAAAGAAGTGTTTAAAACACACTTCTTTAAGCAAAAAGAAACCCGAAAAACGAGGGGGAATTTCGGGTTATATTGCGATTAGAGGACAAAAAAATGGATTAAAATCAATCTACATTATCGTGTAAAAATGAATTATTATTTCGTAGTTGTATATCATCATTATCATCTAACCCTACAGATAATCTTGAAGTATCATTAGTCTCCGACGAATGTTTTGCATCTTCAAGATCTACTCCTTGACGTTTATACGCTGGTACTTTTTCAATATCATCAATTTTAGCATTGTTAAATTTATAATTAAACTCTTTCATTCTTAAACGCCTCTCATCTGCACGTTCTTTTAAAATAACAGCTATTGGACTATTCATTGGATCTAACTCTTCTTCCACCTTCTCTTCTACAACTTGCTGTTCTACAACTTTTTTCTCAAAAACAATTTCTTCTTCAACATCTAAAGTCAACTCTGCTGACTCTTCTTGTTCATTTATTTTAGAATCTTTAATAATATAATCATCTAAAGCATATCGTGTTTCACCTGTTTCATTAGCTTCAGTAATAGTTATTAATTCTACATAATCTTTAACAGGAAGGTCTTTAATTTCATCATCTAATTCAAACATTATTGGCTCAACTTCAGGTTTAGATTCGGGCTCAATTGTTTTTTTAGATGGAGAAATTGGTAAATCAAAAGTTAAAATCGTTTGCTCTTCAGGCGTTTCTTCTATTTCTTCTTCATTACGAGAAGGAATTTCATTAATTATAAAATCATCTTCCTTAATTGCTTCTTGATTAAATATAATTTCTTCATACTGAACTTCTATATTCTTAATAGCATCAGTCATTTTAACCAAGTCCATTTCGTTTACTATATCTTCTTGTTCTTCTATAAGTTTATGAATTACTTTATCTTCTTTTTTGGTTAAAAGAATGTCAGGGGTAATTATGGTTGGTTCTTTTTCTGTTGACAAATCTTGATCACTAGATCTATCATCAGTTAATGAGTGTACTACTTTTTTTGCTTCTGTATTAGCAATTTCATCTTGTTGCTCAACATCAAAACCCGTGGCAATTATAGTTACAGAAATAGATTCATCTAAAGCATCATCTTCACCAACTCCCATAATAATATTTGCTCCATAACCAGCTTCACTTTGAATATGATCATTAATTTCTCCAATTTCATCAATAGTGATTTCTTGTGAGCCTGAAACAATGAGAAGTAATACGTTTTTTGCTCCAGTAATTTTGTTATCATTTAATAGTGGTGAATCTAAAGCTTTCATAATTGCTTCTTGAGCTCGATTAGATCCAGATGCTGTTGACGACCCCATTATAGCTGTACCACTATTACTTAATACTGTTTTTGCATCACGTAAATCTATATTTTGTGTATAATGATGAGTAATAACTTCTGCTATACCTCGCGAAGCTGTTGAAAGTACTTCGTCTGCCTTAGAAAAACCAGCTTTAAATCCAAGGTTACCGTATACTTCTCTTAATTTATTATTGTTAATTACTACCAGTGAATCTACATGAGTTCTAAGTGTTTCTACACCTACTTGTGCTTGTGCATTTCTTATTTTACCTTCAAATTGAAATGGCATTGTAACAATCCCTACAGTTAAGATGTCCATTTCTTTCGCCATTTTAGCAATAACAGGAGCTGCACCAGTACCAGTTCCTCCCCCCATTCCTGCTGTAATAAACACCATTTTTGTATTGGTATCTAACATGCGTTTTATTTCTTCTAAACTTTCAAGAGCTGCTTGCTCACCAATCTCTGGGTTTGCACCTGCTCCTAGCCCCTCTGTCAAGTTAACTCCTAATTGAATTTTGTTAGGCACTCCGCTATTTTGTAATGCTTGAGAATCTGTATTACAGATTACAAAATCAACACCTTTAATTCCCTGTTGAAACATGTGGTTAATTGCATTACTCCCTCCCCCACCTACACCAATTACTTTGATGACATTAGATTGATTTTTAGGCAAATCGAAGGTAATCCCAAAATCGTTATTACTACTCATAAGTTCGTATTTTACTGGTTTGTTTTTATATATTTTTAAAAATTGCCTTTGACAATTAAAGTTCCTTGTGTTATTTATTCTGCGTTATCTAAAAAATCTTTAACTCGCTCTGTAAGCTTATCTAAAAATGATTTTCTTTCTTTTACAGGTTTTACTAGTTTTTCTTCTTGAATCAAATGGGCTTCATCTTCATTTTTAATTTCATCTTCAGTAATATCTTCTTCTTGAGCTTTCTTGTATTGACGTTTAATGTCATCCATTACTAATCCTACAGCTGTAGCGTATAAAGGACTTGTTACTTCTTCATCACTATTTCCTGCCAAATGCTCATTAGGATATCCAACTCTAGTATCCATTCCTGTAATATATTCTACTAATTGTTTTAAATGTTTTAATTGACTTCCTCCTCCTGTAAGTACAATACCCGCAATTAGTTTTTTCTTTTGCTCTTCGTGTCCATAGTTTTTAATTTCAACATATACTTGTTCTATAATCTCTACTACACGAGCATGAATAATTTTAGATAAGTTTTTTAAAGTAATTTCCTTAGGTTCTCGACCTCTTAATCCTGGTATAGAGACAATCTCATTATCTTTATTTTCTCCAGGCCATGCAGAGCCAAATTTTATCTTTAATAATTCGGCTTGCTTTTCAATAATTGAACAGCCTTCTTTTATATCTTCAGTAATTACATTCCCTCCAAATGGAATTACTGCCGTATGACGAATAATTCCATCTCTAAATATGGCTAAGTCTGTCGTTCCTCCTCCAATATCAATCAATGCAACTCCCGCTTCTTTTTCTTCTTGACTCAATACCGCATTAGCAGATGCCAAAGGTTCCAAAGTAATTCCTTCTAAATTCAATCCAGCACTTTTTACACAGCGACCAATATTTCTAATTGAAGATACTTGTCCAACTACTACATGAAAATTAGCTTCTAATCTTCCTCCATACATCCCTATTGGTTCTTTAATTTCTGCCTGGCCATCAACTTTATATTCTTGTGGTAAAACATGAATTATTTCTTCTCCAGGAAGCATTACCAATTTATGTACTTGATTAATTAAACGATCTATATCCTCTTCATCAATTACTAATTCTGAATTTGATCTTGTGATGTAATCGCTATGTTGTAAACTTCTAATATGCTGTCCTGCAATACCAACTGTAACACCTTCAATTTTTTGGTCAGATGCCGCTTCAGCTTCTTGTACTGCTTGTTGAATGGATTGAATAGTTTGTGTAATATTATTAACAACACCACGATGTACCCCTAAGCTTTTAGATTTTCCTATACCAAGAATTTCTGCTTTAGAATATTCGTTCTTTCGTCCAATCATTGCCACAATTTTTGTGGTTCCTATATCTAATCCTACTGAAATATTATTACTTTCCATTAGTTTACTTTTTAGTGCATACAACTTGATTTTCAAATTGCAAATTCACTTTACTGTATTTATTTAGCGATTTATCTTTTTTAGCTTTTTGATAAAATGCTTTCAGGTTATTTATTTTTTTATCCAAATTATTTAAATCCCCTATAAGAATTTCAAAATCATAAACTCTCATTTTTAATTTTATATCAAGGTTTTGTGCTTGATAAATCTCTACAACATGTGTTTTTAAAAATTCATCTTTATAAATTTTATCAGCAATAGCATATACATTTTTCAAATTATCTTTTTTCACAAACCCTGTAATTAAAGGTGTTCTAGCTGCATAATTATTAGATAATGGCATTACTAAACCGTCTTCATCTATATAATACGATGTATTTGCATTAACTCTTGCTATAGGTTTTCTTTGAACAACATCTGCTTTAATCTCCCCATTAACAGAAAGGTAGACTTGAGCAGTTTTTATCATTGGATTAGATTTTAGGGCAAGTTCCAATCTATTCAAATCTAAAATATCTTTAGGCACCTTCGTAGCACTCTCTTTATTTTGTATTAACAATTTATTAACCGTTTCATGAGTGACAAACAAGTTCTCTTCTCCAAAAAAGTTAATTTCAACATCAGATATAGTTCGCATATCATTTCGTTTTGAAGAAAAGGCAAACAAGAACACCATCACTCCCAATAACAACAATGCTTTTATATAGTTCCAATTAACTCGCAATACTCAACTGTTTTTTAATAAATTCTACTTCTGCTCCTATATCTCCTGCACCAAGCGTTAAAACAACTTTGGCACTATTATTTTGTATTTCAGAAACCATTTCTGGTTTTGTAATTAATTTTTTATTGAGATTATTTATCTTATTTAGTAACCATTGCGAGTTTATCCCTTTTATAGGTAATTCTCTTGCTGGGTAAATATCCAATAAACGCACTGAGTCAAATTGTGATAAACTCTGTGCAAACTCATTTGCAAAATCTCTAGTACGACTATATAAATGAGGTTGAAAAATCACTAAAACCTCTTGATTAGGATACATTTCTCTAACTGCTTGGTGAACCGCATTAATTTCTTCAGGGTGATGTGCATAATCATCAATAAACACCAAATCATTTGATTTGATTTGATAGGTAAATCGACGCTTAACACCTTTATAAGATGCTAATGCTTTAGCAAGGCTATAAGGGGAACAGCCAAATTCTATAGCCATTGCTAAAGCTATTAATGCATTCGACAAATTATGTCTACCCGGTAGGTTAAATTTGAAGTTTTCAATATGTTGATTAGGTGTTTTTACATCAAACACATAAGTTCCTTTTTCTACTCTAATATTTGTTGCTGTATAGTCTGCATCTTCATTTACAGCATAAGTTATCCCTTCTATTGACAATCCTTTTTTAACAAACAGCTTTCCATTAGGTTTTAATCGTTTTGAAAATGCTACAAATGATGCTTCCATAGCTTCAGTTCCGCCATAAATATCAAGATGATCTGCATCCATTGATGTAATACAAGCATAATCTGGTGATAAGGTTAAAAATGAACGATCAAATTCATCAGCCTCAACTACAGACACCTTATTACCTTGAAGGATTAAATTTGAATTATAATTTTCTGAAATCCCTCCTAAAAAGGCAGTCATCTCAACATTACACTCTTTTAATAAATGTCCTAGTATACTTGTTGTTGTTGTTTTTCCATGTGTTCCTGCTACTGCCAAACAAATGGTATGTTCAGTAATCAATCCTAATATTTCTGATCTTTTTAATACATGAAATTTATTATTTCTAAAATAATTAAGTTCGCAATGCGTTTCTGATACTGCTGGAGTATAGATTACTAATGTGTTTTTTGAATTTAGATATCCTTCTGGAATATTATTGACATCATCTTCAAAATGAATTTTAACATCAAGGTGTTCCAATTCATCAGTAATTTCTGTTCGTACTTTATCATACCCCGCTACAGATTTGTTATTTGAAACAAAATAACGTGCAAGCGCACTCATACCTATACCTCCGATACCTATAAAATACACATTATGAATATTATTTAAATTCATTAACATAACAGTTTTTCTACTTCGTCCACAATATCTTTTGTTGCATTTATTAATGCCAGCTTTTTAATATTTTCACTTAACTCCTGTTGTTTATCTTTAGAGTTCACTAATTGCATAAATTTGTTTTCAAAATCTACCTCTAAATCTTCCTCTTTTATTAAAATTGCTCCTTTTTCCTCTACAATAGCATTAGCATTTTTGGTTTGATGATCTTCAGCAACATTTGGTGATGGTATAAAAATTACTGGCTTCCCTACGATACACAATTCTGAAACAGAGCTAGCTCCAGCGCGAGAAATAATTAAATCCGAAGCACCATAAGCCATATTCATTTCATTTAAAAAAGCATGAACTTGTACATTTTCTAACTTATTATATTTCTTATACTCGTCATAGTATAGTTTACCACATTGCCAAATCAGTTCAATATTTTGAGTTTGAAAGAATTCAAGTTTATCTTCTATTAGTTCATTTATTCGCCTTGCTCCTAAGCTTCCACCTAGAACCAATAATGTTAATTTGCTATGCTTTAATTTATAATGATCTTTTGCTTCTACACATTTTTCTTCTATACATAAAAGATCTTGACGAACAGGATTTCCTGTTTTAATTAATTTTTCTTTAGGAAAAAAACGTTCTAATCCATCATAAGCCACACAAATTTTTTTAGCTTTTTTAGACAAAATTTTATTTGTAATACCTGGGTACGAATTTTGTTCCTGTATTAAGCTTGGAACATTTCGAAAAACTGCCATTTGCAACAATGGTCCGCTTGCAAATCCTCCTGTGCCTATAGCTACATCTGGATTAAATGTTTTTAATAACCTTCTAGATTTAATTAAGCTACTTAATACTTTAAATGGAAATGATAAGTTTTTTAATGTTAGTTTACGTTGAATTCCAGAAATCCATAAACCTTCAATTTTATATCCAGCTTGTGGTACTTTTTCCATTTCCATTTTATCAAGTGCGCCAACAAATAAAAATTCTGTATCTGGGTAACGAAGTTTTATTTCGTTAGCTATAGAGATAGCTGGGTAAATATGCCCCCCGGTACCACCTCCTGATAATATGACTTTATATTTACTCATTAAATCGTTTCACTTAATATTTCGAGAGGATTATCTGTATCCTCATTTATTATTTGCTCCTTTATTTCTTGTCGTTTTACACTTACGCTTAAAATAATTCCTATTGCTAGACAGGTCATCCATATAGAAGTACCTCCACTACTTATTAATGGTAGAGTTTGTCCAGTTACAGGAAAAATTTCTACTGCTACTCCCATATTTACTAAAGCTTGAAATATGATAGGCAAGCCAACACCTATAGCCAATAGTTTACCAAAAATGGTATCTGCTTTTTGAGAGACAATTAAAATTCTGAATAACAACCAAAGGTATAGTACCATTAAAATCAACCCTCCTAGCAATCCATACTCCTCTATAATAATTGCAAAAATAAAATCGGATGACGATTGTGGCAGGAAGTTCTTCTGAGTACTTTTTCCTGGACCAACCCCAGTCATCCTACCCGAAGCAATTGCAATTTTGGCTTTCTCGATTTGATAATCTTCTTCGGTATCTTCTCCATTTATAAAATTCTCTACTCTACTTGCCCAAGTATCAATACGATTAGGCATCGCCTCAGGGAATGCTTTAGCAGCCAAAACAAACACGATAAAAACTCCAATCCCGCTTAGAAGAATTAAACTTAGATATCTTTTTGGATATCCTCCCAAAAAAGCCAATACCATAACCATAACAAAAATTAAGGCACTTGTCGAAAAGTTTGCCGGAAGTATTAATGCTAACACTAAAAATACTGGAAACCAAAGCGGTAAAATACTTTCACTAAAAGTGATTTTTTTATCTTTTATTTTAGATAAGTACCGTGCAACGTATATCATTAATACAACAGAAGCTAATGTTGAAGGCTGAAATGTAAAGCCTACAAAAGGAATTTGTATCCAACGTTTAGCATTTGTTAGACTCTCTGAAGTATCAGTTTGAAACATAGTTAATGCTAATAGCACTAACACAACAGGAATCATAACCATTGACAACCCTCTAAAATAACGATAAGGAATACGATGCACCCCATACATTATCGTAAACCCTAAAAACAAATGCATAAAATGCTTAACAAAATAACTAAACGTATTTCCGTCTCCAGCATATGCTAAATTACTAGCCGCACTATATACAGGTAAAAAAGAAAATACGGCCAATAATGTTGCAATTGCCCATATTAATCGATCCCCTTTTATGTTTTTAAAAAACGTTTGCACGACCTTTACTATTTATAATTTTCTTACAGCGGTTTTAAATTGCCGCCCTCTATCTTCATAATTTTCAAATAAATCAAAACTAGCACAAGCTGGTGACAATAAGACATTATCTCCAGCTTCTGCAATTTTATAAGCTATTTTAACTGCTTCGTTCATATATTCGGTTTCTACAATAACATCTACCATATTACCAAAGCTTTCAAACAACTTTTGATTATCAACTCCTAAACAGATAATCGCCTTAACTTTTTCGTTCACAAATCGAAACAGTTCTCTATAATTATTTCCCTTATCTTCACCACCAACAATCCAAACCGTAGGGGCATCCATACTTTCTAAAGCAAAATATGTAGCATTTACATTAGTAGCTTTTGAGTCGTTTATATACTGTACTTTATTAATACGAAGTACATTTTCTAGGCGATGCTCAACACCTTCAAAGTTTTCTAAACTTTCTCTTATTGTTTCTTTTCTTATTTTTAATAAATGCGCCACTGTTGATGCTGCCATAGCATTTTTAACATTGTGGGAACCTTGTAAAGCAATAGTCTCTGTAGGCATAATTATTTGATTATTATCTATAGTTATTAGTATATTATTTTCTTTTATATATGCGCCATTTTCAATCTCTTTTGTTAATGAAAATGGCAATAATTTTGACTGAACTGGATTCTCTTTTATGTATTTATTAATCACTTCATCATCCGCATCATAGATAAGATAATCGTCTTTAGTTTGATTTTTTGTAATTCTAAATTTTGAAGCAATATAATTTTCAAACAGATATTCATATCTGTCCAAATGATCAGGTGTAATATTGGTAATAATTGCAATATGCGGTTTAAAAGCTTCTATTCCATCTAATTGAAAACTGCTTAATTCTAAAACATAGTTTTTAAAACTAAACTCATGCACTTGTTTTGCAAAACTATCTCCAATATTCCCAGCTACCCCTACATCTAAGTTTCCATTTTTTAAAATATGATGCGTTAATGCTGTAGTAGTAGTTTTTCCATTACTCCCTGTAATTCCTATTAAAGTGGCATCTGTATATTTTGCTGCAAATTCAATTTCAGAAATTACTGGCACCCTGTTTTCAATTAGTTTTTGCACTAATGTTACTTTATCTGGAATTCCTGGGCTTTTCATCACAATGTCTGCATTCAAGATTTTAGCTTCTGTATGCTTCTCTTCTTCCCATTCAATCTCATTATGTATAAGAACGTTTTTATAATTTTCTTTAATTTTTCCTTTATCGGAAACAAAAACTTCAAATCCTTCTCGCTTACCTAAAAGTGCTGTTCCAACACCACTTTCTCCACCTCCAAGAATTACTATTTTTTTCATTTATCGTATTTTCAATGTCACTACAGATAGAATTGCCAATAAGATTCCTATAATCCAAAATCGAGTTACAATTTTACTTTCGTGATATCCTGATTTTTGATAATGATGATGTAATGGAGACATTTTAAAAATACGTCTTCCTTCTCCATATTTCTTTCGTGTATATTTAAAGTACCCTACTTGAAGTACAACCGATAAGTTTTCTGCTAAAAATATTCCGCATAACAACGGGATTAACCATTCTTTACGAACAGCAATTGCTATTACTGCAATAATACCACCTATAGTCAAACTTCCAGTATCTCCCATGAATACCTGAGCCGGATATGTATTATACCACAAAAATCCAATTAAAGCACCTACAAAAGCTGCTATATAAATTGAAATTTCTTCAACTCTCGGGATATACATAATATTTAAATAATCTGAAAAAATGATATTACCTGATACCCAAGCAAAAACCCCAAGAGTAAGAGCAATAATAACTGAAGTTCCAGCAGCTAAACCATCTATCCCATCGGTAAGATTAGCTCCATTAGACACTGCTGTAATTAAAAATATAACAAATGGAATGAATATAATCCAAGCATATTTACCCCAATTAGGGTTTATCCAAGTAATTAAACTCGCATAATCAAATTCATTTTTCTTTACAAATGGAATGGTTGTTTTTGTAGATTTTATTTCTGGTTGGAGTTTTATAGATTCTACTCTATCCGCTTCTACAATTTCTGTTTGTGATTGTAATGGTTGTTCTTTTATAGTCACTCCATTATGAAAATATAATGTTGTTCCTACTATAAGCCCAAGACCAACCTGTCCTAATACTTTAAACTTACCTTTTAATCCTTCTTTATCGTTTTTGAATTTTTTAATATAATCATCTATAAATCCAATAATTCCCATCCATACGGTAGTAACCAAAAGCAATATAATATAGATATTATCTAATTTCGCAAATAAAAGCACTGGAATTAATGTCGCTAAAATGATAATAACTCCACCCATTGTCGGTGTTCCAGCTTTTTCTTTTTGTCCCTCTAAACCTAGATCTCTAATTGTTTCACCTACTTGTTGTTTTCTTAAAAAATTAATAATTCGTTTTCCATAGATTGTAGAAATCAGCAATGAAAAAATCATTGCCATAGCAGCTCTAAAAGATATATACCTAAATAGAGATGCTCCAGGAAATTCAAATTGTTTTTCTAAATATTCAAACAAATAGTACAGCATATTATTTTTGTAATTGTTTTAAAAACTCTTCTACTATTTTATAATCATCAAAATTCGTCCTTACCCCATTTATTTCTTGATAAGTTTCATGTCCTTTACCAGCAATTAATATGATGTCTTTAGAGTTTGCTAATTGACAAGCTGTTTTTATTGCTTGCTTGCGATCTAAAATTGACATTGTTTTTTTAAAGTATTGCGGTTCTACACCAGCTTCCATTTCTTCAATTATAACTTCTGGTTTTTCTGTTCTGGGATTATCACTTGTAAAAATCACTTTAGTGCTTAAAGTTGAAGCAATATTGGCCATTACTGGTCGCTTTGCTTTATCCCTATCTCCACCACAACCAACTACTGTGATTAATTTCTCATTTTTAGTTCGTATGCTATTTATTGTTTCTAACACATTTTTAAGAGCGTCAGGTGTATGCGCATAATCTATTATTGCTGTCACTTCGTTAGACATTAAATATTGAAAACGCCCACTAACACTTTCTAAATCACTTATCAAGCGTAATATTTCCACATTTTCTAATCCTAATAAATCTGCTGTACCATAGATAGCGAGTAAATTATATGCATTAAAATTTCCAATAAGTTTTGTCCATAGTTCATTATCATTAATCTTTAATAATAATCCACTAAGCTGATTTTCTAAAATTTGAGCTCGATAATCAGCATAACTTTTTAATGCATAGGTGTATTTTTTTGATGCTGTATTTTGCAACATAAACAGGCCATTTTTATCATCAACATTAACTAATGAAAATGCTGATTTTGGAAGATTATCAAAAAACCTCTTCTTAACATCACGATATTCTGCAAACGTATTATGATAATCTAAATGGTCATGAGATAAATTAGAAAAAATACCACCTGTAAAGTGCAATCCTTTTGTTCTATTTTGATGAATTCCATGAGAACTTACTTCCATAAAACAAAACTCAACACCCTCATCATTCATCTCTTTTAAATATTTGTTTATTGTAATCGGATCTGGGGTTGTATGTGTGGCATCATAAATTTTATCATCTACAGCAATTTTTACAGTTGAAAGTAATCCAACTTTATAACCTGCTTTTTTAAATAGTCGATAAAGTAAACTTGCAATAGTTGTTTTCCCATTAGTTCCTGTTACACCAACAAGTTTTAGGTTTTTTGATGGTACTCCATAATAATTTGAAGCCATAATTGCCAATGCTTTACTTGAATTATCTACTGCTACATAGGTAACATTATCTTCAATTATATCAGGCATGCTTTCACAAATTACAGCTATTGCTCCCTGCCGTATGGCTTTATTTATATAATCATGACCATTTACTACTGTTCCATTAACTGCAACAAACACATCATTCTGTCTTATATTCCTTGAATCAAAATGCATTTCACTTACTTCAAGGTTTGTGCTTCCAACTATGGCATTAAGTGTAACCTTATACAATATGTCTTTTAACAATATCACAGCAAGTTTAATATTACGGTTTGGTTTTTCTTTAACTTCACTCCTTGAGCAACAGATTGCGTTTTCACTTTTCCGCTACCTATCATTTTTACTTTTACCCCCATGTTTTCCAATAAAGTAATAGCATCCATAGCTGGTAAGCCTTTTAAGTTTGGCATTATGGTTTTATAGGTTTGAGCAGTTTTATAGTAAGATTCATAATCTCCTACAACAGCCATATCTTTCTCTTCTAAATTTTCTACAGCATCAATTACAGGGGTATCTGTATATATTTTTTGTGCGATTTTTTTAAATACTGGCGCAGCCACTACATTCCCATAATATCCAATTTTCTTATCAGGTTTATGAATTACTACAATACAAGAATATTTAGGATTTTCTGCTGGAAAATAACCTGCAAAAGATGATATATATAAACCTGGTTCTTTCCAATACTCTGTTTGACAAGTACCAGTTTTACCAGCCATTGAAAAATTGGGAGAATAAATATTATGAGCTGTCCCATGTTTTTTTTCAACAACATTTTTCATCATTTGTTGTACTTTTTTAGCTGTTTCTATACTACAAACTGATGGGTTTATTATCTCCTTTTCAAAAGGCACAATGGTTTTATCAAATTCTTTTACTTCTCTTAAAAAACGAGGCTTCACCATTTCACCATCATTTGCAATAGCATTGTAAAACGTCAATGTTTGCAATGGAGTTAATTGTACACCATATCCAAAAGCCATCCAAGGCAAGGCAATACCACTCCATTCTTTCTTAACAGAAGGATGAGGAATAAAGGGTTCTCCTTCTCCAATAATTGGTAAATCCAATTGATTATTTAACCCCATTTTATAGAGTCTATCTACAAATTTTGAAGGTTTATTATTATAATTATTATGAATCAATTTTACTAAACCCGTGTTTGATGAAACTTCAAATGCTCGAGAGGCCGAAATTTTCCCATAACCTCCATTTCTTGAATCTCTCACATTTCTACCGTAGAATGTAAGTATCCCTTTTTCGGTATCCACAACATCACTAGTATCAATAACTTTATCTTCCAATGCTGCAACCATGGCCATCAATTTAAATGTTGAGCCTGGTTCGTGACTTTCTCCTACTGCATAATTTAAACGCTCATAATAAGTCCCTTTTGAAGTACGTCCAAGATTAGAAATTGCTTTAATCTCTCCTGTTTTTGTTTCCATAACAATCACACTCCCATGTTCAGCACTGAACTTTTCTAACTGTTCTAATAATGCATGATGTGCAATATCCTGTATATTAACATCTATAGTAGTATATATATCATATCCATCTTGAGGTTCTACCTGATTATTATCTCCTATAGGTTTCCACTGTCCTTTCCCTATTTTTTGTTTTAAACGCTTTCCATCCGTTCCTCTTAAATATTTCATTCCAAAAGCGCCGTCAATGCCCGGACGAGTTATATTACCATCTTCATCTGTACGCTCATAACCTATAGTACGTTGAGCGATACCACCCATTGGATGTTCACGTTTTGTTTTTTGTTCAACAATTAACCCGCCTTTAAAAGCTCCTAAATTCAATAAAGGAAATTTTCTAAACCTTAAATAATCACCATACCCTAAATTTCGAGCTAGTAAAAAATATCGATTTTTATTTGTTCTTGCTTTCCTAATATTTTGTTGATAATAACTTGACGTTCTACCGTGATATTTAGCTAAAGAATCACTTAATCCTTTTATATATTTTTCGAAGTTTTTCTCTGAAGATGTCAAGGCATCTATTCTAATATCGTATTTAGGAACTGACGTTGCCAATAAACTCCCATCAGCAGAATACACATTACCTCTATTTGCAGGAATAGTTACATTTTGCACAGTTCTCTTCTCTGCTAGTTCACGATACTCATCTCCCTGTACGAATTGAATTTTCGCCAATTTAAAGACTACCAAAAGAGCGAAGATGAACATACATCCTGCTACAAAATACAATCGGTTTAATATGTTCTTTTCGGTTACAGCCAAGACGAACTTTAATTTTGTGATTTTACTTTTATTTTCTTCGGAGGTATATCAGAAGGCGACAACCCCTTGTCTGCCATTTTTCTAATTACCGTAGTTTCCATTTTTAATTTCATTAATGTAGAGCGACCATCTATCATTGCCGATCGCAACTCTTTCACTTCTTCGTTAAGTCTTGCTATTTCATGTACTTTACTATCTGCACTATGTGAGCTAGCAATCATTATGATTGCCAAAAAAGAAATAAACAAAATGAATCTCCAATTTTTAAACGAGTCATCGCTTATTAAAAAAGTTCCTCTGAGTACATTATAAATGTTTTTCTTCATTGTTTTTAGATACGCTCTGCAATTCTCAACTTAGCGCTTCGAGCTCTATTATTTACATCAATTTCTTCCTGTGTTGGAACAATAAGTTTTCCTATTTTTTTATACGGAACGCTTACATTTCCATACACATCTTTTTCTGGTTCACCTTCAAACATTCCGCTTCTCATATATCGTTTCACCAATCTATCTTCCAAAGAATGATATGATATCACACTTAAACGTCCTTCAGAAACTAACAATTCTGATGTTTGTTCCAAAAATGCTTTTAAAACCTCAATCTCTTGGTTTACCTCTATTCTAATAGCTTGGTAGATTTGGGCCAAAATTTTATTTTCCCTTCTCGGAGGGAGGTATCTTTTAATTACCTGCTTTAGTTGCTCGGTAGTTTTAATTTCTTCATTTTTTCGCTCTGCAACAATTGTTCTAGCCAAAAGTGGAGCTTGTCGCAACTCTCCATATTGCCAAAACACTTGACGCAATTGCTCCTCCTCATAATCATTAACGACATTAAAAGCAGACAAAGTATCCTCTTGATTCATTCTCATATCTAAATCTGCTTCAAAGCGTGTTGAAAATCCACGATCAGGAACATCAAATTGATGTGAAGACACTCCAAAATCAGCCAAAATTCCATTTACAGATTTTACACCATGAAATCTTAAAAATCGTTTAATATGTCTGAAATTTTCATTTATCAGTACAAATCGATCATCATCAATTTTATTTAAAAGAGCATCTTTATCTTGATCAAACGCAAACAACTTTCCTTCAGAACCTAAACGACTTAAAATTTCCTTGCTATGCCCGCCACCTCCAAATGTAACGTCAACGTACACTCCATTTTTAATAATATTTAAACCATCTACGGTTTCTTTAAGCAATACTGGATTATGATATTTCATTGTAATCATCATCTTGTCCCATTACTTCTTCAGCTAAATCTGCAAAATCTAAAGTTGCATCATTTATAGCTTGCTCATATTTGTTCTTATCCCAGATTTCAAGAATATCTATTGAAGAAGCTACTACCACATCTTTAGATATCTCTGAAAATGCAATTAAATCTTTCGGCACTAGTAAACGCCCAGAAGCATCAACCTCAACAAATTTCACTCCAGCCGTAAAACGACGGATAAAATCATTATTTTTCTTTTTAAATCGATTTAGCTTATTCACTTTCTGCATTAGCTTTTCCCATTCCTCCATTGGATATAACTCTAAACAAGGCTGAAATACTGCTCGTTTTAATACAAACCCATTTTGCATTACAGGAGACAACTGCTTCTTTAATGCAGAAGGAAGCATTAACCTCCCTTTAGCATCAGCTTTGCATTCATATGTTCCTATAAGTGAATTCACTCTCTAAAAATTTGTGTATTGTAACTGAATTCAAATCTAATAAAAATTATTGCACTTTTTACCACTTTTTACCACTTTGTTAATAAATTTATTGGAAAGACACAAAAAAACTCAGTAAAAACAACCTTATATAGGTTTTAATATTTAACATTCAATAATTTAACTCTCTTTATTTTTTAATTAACAGAACTCTTATACATAGATTTATTTTGATAAAATGAATAAAAATAAGTTGCAAAAAAAGAGAGTAAAAAAGATTGATTTGAGGATAAAAAATCGTTTTATTATGAAGCTATATTTTAACTTAAATAAAATGTGTAGATTTGCTTCGATTGAAACGACTAACTGATATATGGCGCATATTTTAAAAAAAGAAGGAGAATATAATTACATTGAAGCTGGGGAAGGCACGCCAATAATTATACTCCACGGATTAATGGGTGGCCTTAGTAATTTTAGTGCTGTTACCGATTTTTTTAGCACTAAAGGCTATAGAGTTATTATTCCAGAACTCCCTTTATATAATTTATCTTTATTAAAAACTAACGTCAAAAGCTTTGCTAAATATCTTAATGAATTTATTGAGTTTAAACAATTAAACGATGTCATTTTATTAGGAAACTCTTTGGGCGGACATATTGGGCTATATCACACTAAACATTATAGTGAAAAAGTAAAAGCTCTTGTAATCACAGGAAGTTCAGGCTTATATGAAAGCGCTATGGGTAGTAGTTATCCTAAAAGAAGTGATTACGAAGTCATTAAAAAGAAAGCACAAGATGTTTTTTACGATCCCGAAATTGCTACTAAGGAAATTGTAGACGAAGTTTATGAAACTGTTAATGACAGAAATAAATTAATAAGAACATTAACTATTGCAAAGAGTGCTATTAGACACAATATGTCTAAAGATCTTCCGAATATGCAAACACCTACTTGTATTATTTGGGGGAAAAATGATGTTGTAACTCCTCCTGAAGTTGCTGAAGAATTTAATCAATTACTCCCTGATTCCGATTTGTTTTGGATCGATAAATGTGGTCACGCAGCAATGATGGAGCATCCAGATACATTTAACCAAATTTTATTTGATTGGTTAAATAAGAGGAAGTTTTAAGTTTCTTAAATTATGCAAATTAAATCTGCAGAATTTGTAGTTAGTAATCAAGACGTTACTAAATGCCCTAGTAACAATATGCCTGAATATGCCTTTATTGGAAGGAGTAATGTAGGCAAGTCTTCTCTTATAAATATGCTTACCAGCCGCAAAAGTTTAGCAAAAACTTCCGGTAAACCAGGAAAGACACAACTTATCAACCATTTTTTAATTAACAAGAATTGGTTTTTAGTTGATCTACCAGGATATGGATATGCAAGAGTATCAAAATCATCAAAAAAAACATTTCAAAAATTTATCACTTCATATTTTGAGAAACGAGAACAATTAGTTTCTGCTTTTGTTTTGATAGATATTAGACATAAACCTCAACCCATTGATTTAAATTTTATGGAGTGGTTAGGCACAAATGGAGTTCCTTTTTCAATTATTTTCACCAAAGCAGATAAGTTAAAGCCTAAAGTTATTGAAAATTATATTGAATCTTATAAAGCTATTCTTCTTGAAACTTGGGAAGAAATGCCAAATCACTTTATTACTTCATCTTCCAAAATTATAGGTAAGGAAGAATTGTTAAATTATATAGAGTCAATTAACAACTCACTTTAATTTATCTAAAACTCGCATTATAGGCTTGCCTGTATTCGCATTAGGGAAACTAATTCCTAATAAAGCAGACATTGTAGGAGCTATATCTATAATTCTAGTTTTTTCCATTGTCTCTCCTGTTTTAATTCCTTTTCCAAAAAACAAAAGTGGCACATGAGTATCGTAATTAAAACCTGTACCATGGGAAGAACCTGTTGCTCTACCAGAACTAATATAAGCTGAGTTATTTACATACAGTACATCTCCTGAACGCTTTTGATTAAACCCATTTTGAAGTACTAATTCTATGCCACTAATAAAACTAGTGTTTATCATTGTTGTCGCTGTATATGCTTTGTCAACATTTTCATAATTAATAATCTCATTTACTATTGCTTCTTGTACATCTTCTAAATTTAATTTTAATTCCGACACCTTAGCTCTATTCAAGAATATTTGATTATAGCCTGCGCTAAAATTTTCTATTAAATCTGATGTTCCATATGCTTTTTGCATAAAAGCACTCAATTTTTCGGACATTGCTCTACTATCAACATAACCAGATGGAATTTTTATACTTTGCAAATATGACGGTACATTTACCGCACCGTGGTCGGCAGTTAAAAATACCGTATACTCACCCTTGCCTATTTTAGCATCTAAAAAATTAAATAAACGCTCTAAATCTTTATCTAACCGTATATATGCATCTTCTACTTCTTTAGAGTTCACTCCAAAATTATGCCCCACGTAATCTGTACTAGAATAACTTATAGTTAAAACATCTGTAATATTATCTAATCCTAGTTGCTCTCCTTCTATTGCAGCTAAAGTAAAATCTGTAGTTAAACTATTCCCATAGGGTGTTGTTTTTAAAATATCGAAACCATCGTTATCATCTTTCAAGGCCGCTAAATCATAAGGAAATGTAGCTTCTTTTTTTCCTTTAAACCCTCCTTCAAAATTATTTAAATCACTTCCACTTTCAATATAAGTTTCAATATCTAATAACGTGTTCCAAGGTTTTAAATAAGATTCTGTAGTTTTAGAATTATTAAAATCATTTACCCATTTAGGCAGTTCTTTCATATAAAATGTACTCGAAATCCATTTCCCTTCATCTCTTCCATGAAACCAATACGCTGCATTAGCTGTATGACCAGCTGCTAAAATCGCGCCTCGATCTTTAATAGCAATTCCAATAGACTTGCCCTTCATTTGTGTAAACAATCTGTTTTCATCTGCAAAAGTGGTTGTTTTCATCCTATGTGGAGACATTTGTCCAGCTCTACTTTGTGACCCTACAGAATTAACTGAATCATCACCTGCACAATAAACATTTGCTTTTATTTCTTTATCATACCAACTATTTCCTATTACACCATGATATTTTGGTGTTGTGCCTGTATAAATTGAAGCATGCCCTGGTCCTGTTGCCGTTGGAATATAGTTATAA
The DNA here is from genome assembly GCA_003443635.1 of Flavobacteriaceae bacterium. Classification (NCBI taxonomy): domain Bacteria; kingdom Pseudomonadati; phylum Bacteroidota; class Flavobacteriia; order Flavobacteriales; family Flavobacteriaceae; species Flavobacteriaceae bacterium. The sequence goes on from CP031964.1 coordinate 2,996,927, forward strand.
TGATTGTTTTTTAAATTAAATCCTTCATTAATCATACGCTTAAAACCTCCATTCCCATATTTATTATAAAAACGTGTTAAATAATCATAACGCATTTGATCCACAACTATTCCAACGACTAATTTAGGGCGAGAGTTATCATTCTCCCTTGAAGCACTCGCTGAATTATTGTGATTTTCACAAGACAAACAGGTTAATAAAACTATAAAGATCAACAATGGCTTTTTCATTCAAAAAGTTTTAAAAAATGTGTTTCCAAAAATACTCTTTTTTTTAAACTGGCTTCTTATTTTAAATAATCATTAAAATACTGAGAGTAATTTTATAATTTAGCCATAACTTAGATTTACTATGACGTATCTACATAATATTGGTCTTTATTTTTTAATGATAAAGCAAATCTTTCGAAAGCCAGTAAAATGGTCTGTAATGAAACCTCTTATTTTAAAAGATATTGATGATTTAGTGATTAGCTCTATTGGTATTGTCGCATTTATTTCATTTTTTGTAGGTGGTGTAATTGCCATTCAAACAGCTTTAAACATGTCAAGTCCAGTAATACCCGACAATCTCGTAGGATTTGCTACACGACAATCTATTGTATTAGAATTTGCACCAACATTTGTCTCCATAGTTATGGCAGGGAAAGTAGGATCTTTTATAACATCTAGTATTGGCACGATGCGTGTTACCGAACAAATTGATGTATTAGATGTAATGGGAGTTAATTCTATAAACTATCTGGTTTTCCCAAAACTTATTTCGTTAATGCTTTATCCTTTTTTAATATCTATAGGCATGTTCCTAGGTATTATCGGTGGTTTTACTGCTTGTTATTTTGGCGGTTTTGTGTCTACCCAAGATTATATTATTGGTGTACAATTAGACTTTATTCCATTTCATATTACATATGCTTTTATAAAAACATTCATTTTTGCTTTTGTTTTAGCAACCATTCCTTCTTTTCATGGTTATTATATGACAGGTGGCGCTTTAGAAGTAGGAAAAGCAAGTACTACTGCTTTTGTTTGGACTAGTGTTGTTATTATTCTTTTAAATTATGTATTAACCCAAATGTTATTAAGCTAATGATTGAAGTTAAAGATTTAAAAAAGTCATTCGGTAATACTCAAGTTTTAAAAGGGATAAGTGCTTCTTTTGAAATGGGAAAAACCAATCTTATTATTGGGCAAAGTGGTTCTGGAAAGACAGTGTTTTTAAAATGTTTACTAGGTCTTTTTGAATATGAACAAGGGAGTATTTCATACAACGGAAAAGTATTTTCAAGTTTATCTAGTGATGAAAAGCGAGAATTACGCTCAGATATAGGTATGGTATTTCAAGGCAGTGCTTTATTTGATTCTATGACTATAGCAAAAAACGTAATGTTTCCTTTACAAATGTTTACAAAACAGAGTAAAAGTGAAATGGAAGATCGCGTAAATTTTGTTTTAAAGCGTGTTAATTTAGATGGCGCTCATAATAAATATCCATCCGAAGCTTCTGGCGGAATGCAAAAACGTGCTGCAATTGCAAGAGCTATCGTAAATAATCCAAAATATTTATTTTGTGATGAACCTAATTCTGGATTAGACCCAAAAACTGCAATTGTTATTGATAACTTAATACAAGAAATCACAGATGAGTATCAAATAACTACTGTTATCAATTCTCATGATATGAACTCTGTAATGGAGATAGGTGAAAAAATTGTGTTTTTAAAAGATGGATTAAAAGCCTGGGAAGGCTCTAATAAAACCATTTTCAAAACAGATAATGAATCTGTTACTAATTTTGTGTACTCCTCTGAGTTATTTAAAAAAGTACGTCGAATGTACTTAGAAGAAAATCAATAATTAATTTCGCTTAATTACTATGGTATCTTCTTTAACCTCTTGTTTTAACCAGTCACTTAACTCCTTTTCTTTAACCAATTTAAGACTATCGTTTAATGATGCATTCCACTTTACATTAGCAACGCTCATTGTATCAATATTTATAAAATCTTTAGATTCCAACATTTTTGCATAGCTAAAATACTGAAGATCTGAAAAACGCACCTTGGCATCTCTTGCTAAATTAGTAAATGAAATACTATTAGCTTGATTATTATTTTGTTCAATCTGTTGATTAAGATTTGTAATTTCAGTTTGCAGGTTTTCAATTTGACTCTGTAATCCGGAAATAATATTATCTTTTTCACCAATTTCATCGATTGCACGATCATAGGCATCAGATATCTTATCGATACTTCTATTTTTATTGCCACTTATTTCTACCTCAAAATCTTTAATTTTGTCATATCGTTTGACTTCATTTCGTAAATCTGCTTCAGTCGCATCCGTAATTTCCCCATTAAAATACAACGTGATTTTTTTATCATCAGGATTTAAATTTCCGTTTTGAAACCACAATTCGTGATTAGATTCTATTTCATCTTTAACAAATTTGTTATAATCTTGTTCGTAGCCACTTAATTTTAAAACTGACAGAAAAGTCATTACTGCTGGCACCATAACAATTATTGCCAATAAAGATGCAAATCTAGCAGTACGTTTACGTTTAGCAGAATTAGCATATTTAAGCATTGGGAATCGTAATAACTTTAATACGATAAATGTTGCTAGTGCAATAAAAATAGTATTGATTGTGAATAGATACATTGCACCTCTGAAAAATGTCCAATTTCCTTCTGCTAATGCGTATCCTGCTGTACACAATGGAGGCATCAATGCCGTAGCTATAGCAACTCCAAAAATAACCGAAGCAATCGTTCCTTTTTTAGTTCTAGCAATGATAAGTGCTAAACCGCCAAAAAAAGCAATAAGTACATCTCGAATATCTGGTTTTGTTCTTCCTAATAATTCTGAGGTTTCTTGATTTAAAGGAAATAACCAAAAGAACAAAAATGCAGTAATTAAACTCAGTACAATCATTGTTGCTAAGTTTATTAATGATTTTTTTAAGGTATCGATATCATTAATTGCAATAGACATTCCGACCCCTAAAATAGGACCCATTAATGGAGAAATTAACATCGCTCCAATAACTACTGCTGTAGAGTTTGCGTTTAATCCCACTGAAGCTACAAAAATGGAACAAATTAATATCCAAGCTGTAGCGCCTTTAAATGGAATATCTCCTTTAATCGCTTCTATTGTAGCATCACGATCTGTATCATGACGAAAATCTAAAAGCTCGACCATAAAAGTTTTCATGCTTTCCCAAAGCCCTTTAGCATCTTCTTTTACAGCTTGCTTAGATTGTTCTACCGTTTGCTCTTTTGAAATCTCTTCATCAGAGAAATTAAATTTATTTTCTTCCATTAGTATGTAAAATGTTGGTCAATACACTTCAAAACACATTACCCGTAATGTTCTCCAAATTTATTTTTGACACTTTGAAGTACTTTTTTTATATCTTGTTCTTTTGTTTTAGGAAAGATAAGTAAAACTTCGTCTTTATCCACAATTATATAATCTTTCAAGCCATCAATCACCACAATTTTATCATTTTTGGTTCGAATCATATTACCTGAAGCATCTTCAATTAATGTTCTTGCATTTACTAAAGCATTTTTATGTTCATCTTTATCTAATTTATCATATAAGCTACCCCAAGTTCCTAAATCATTCCAATCAAATGTTGCTGGAAGCACGTATACATTTGATGATTTTTCCATGATTGCATAATCTATCGAGATGTTTTCGGCTTTACCATAATTATCTCTTATAAAATCGTCTTCTAAATCTGTATTGTATACTTCTATTCCTTTTTCAAAAAGTTGAAATAATTCTGGCTTCTGCTTTTGGAATGCATTAATTACATTAGTAATACTCCATATAAAAATCCCAGCATTCCACAGAAAATTTCCTTGCGTCAAAAATTCTTTAGCAGTTTCATAATTTGGTTTTTCTCGAAACTGTTCTACCGATTTTATAGTTTTCGCTGAGTTTTTATCATACTCAATATAACCATAACCCGTATTTGGAAATGTAGGTTGTATACCCAAAGTCATCAAGGCATCATTTCCTGAACAAAAATCAAAAGCTTGCTGTACATCTTGGGTAAAAGCAACTTCGTCTTCAATCCAATGATCACTGGGTGCTACAATCATTACTGCATCAGAGTTCTCTTTCTGTATTTTTAAAGCAGCATATAAAATACAAGGAGCTGTGTTTCGCATCGCAGGCTCCAAAACTACTTGCCGTTGTGTAATTCCTGGAAGTTGTTCAAACACTAAATCATTATAACGTTCATTAGTAAGGATAAAAATATTTTCTTCAGGAATTAGATTTGCTAAACGATTAAATGTTTTTTGAATGAGTGTATCACCTGTGCCCAACATATCATGAAATTGTTTTGGGAACTCTTGAGTACTCACAGGCCAAAATCGTGAACCTACTCCTCCTGCCATTAAAACGGCATAATAATTTTTATTCATTTATATTTTTATTCATTCATGCAAAAGTGAAGATTATTTATTAATCTAATAAATCCACTTCAGCATTTGGGTTAAACAAATACACTTTTCCTGTATCTATCTCAACACATTCGTATCGTTTCACTCTTTTGCCTCCTTTTTTAAACTCTCTTCCATTATACATCTTAAATCTACTTCCTAAAGGTACTTCAAAAATATAAGTTTTACCATTAGGCGCATCAAATTGCTTTAATGCTAATGCTAATTTAATATCAGTATCACTAGACGCCTTTGGGTTTTTAAAATGATTTGCTAATAGCGGAAGAAGATCATCCGTAAATATACTAGGGTGTATATATGGTAACATTAAATGTTGAAACGTACGTTTCCACTCTACTCCATGTGGCTTTATAAATCGCCCATAATTTTTATAGGCTTTTAAATGTGCTATTTCATGAATTAACGTGATTAAAAAACGATACTGATTTAAGTTAGAATTAATAGTTATTTGGTGTTTACCACTTGGTAATTTTTTATAGTCGCCATGTCGTGTTTTACGTTCTTGTTTTATTTTAACTATAACGTTTTCGTTTGCTAATAGCTGTAAAACACCTTCAATGGCTTGCTCTGGAATATAATTTTGAAGCGTCTCTTGCATTATCACAAAAATAAGTTTTATTTTCGGAAGAATTTCAATAGTAATGATTACAAAACCCACATTAATTTTAGATGAAATAAAGTGCAAGCAGAACATTAAAATGATGTCTGATAAAGCTAAGCGCCATCAAATCGATTTTCGTCCACATTTTAAAACCCATCAATCTTTAGAAATTGGGAGGTGGTTTAAAGCTGAAGGTGTAACAAAAATAACAGTATCATCTTTAGATATGGCTCAATATTTTGCTTCAGAATGGGATGACATTACTGTAGCATTTCCTATTAATATTTTAGAGATTGATACTATTAATGTGTTAGCAAAAAAAATAACGCTTAATATATTAATTGAATCTGAAACTACAGCTAATTTATTAGAACCTCAATTATTATATCCAGTAAACTTCTTTATAAAAATAAACGTTGGCAACAATAGAGCTGGTCTAGATCCTTCTAACACAGAAAGTATTGAATCTATTTTAAGCATCACTAAATCTAGCAGAAAGCTTAATTTTAAAGGTTTTTTAGGGCATGCAGGGCAAACTTATAAATGCCGCAACAAAACAGATATTTTAAATGAACACGAGAAATGCAAATCTATTTTAATAAGTTTAAAAACTAAGTTTGAATCTAGGTATCCTGATTTAAAATTATCTTTAGGAGACACACCTAGTTGTAGTTTATCTGAAGATTTTAAAGAGGTTGATGAATTACGTCCTGGAAATTTTGTTTTTTATGATCTCACTCAAAATTTAATAAGCTCTTGCAATGCACAACAAATTGCAGTAGCAATGGCTTGCCCTATTGTTGCCATTCATCCAGAAAAAAATGAAGTTATACTCTATGGGGGTGGCATCCATTTATCCAAAGATCGAATGACAGATAAAAACGGGGTTACAATCTTTGGTAAAATCATTGCAAAAACTAAAAACGGATGGGGAGATATATTACCCGAAGTATATGTGAAAAAATTATCTCAGGAACATGGAGTTGTTAGTGTTCCTAAAAGCTTAATGTCTAATTTTAAGATTGGTGATTACGCATTGGTGCTTCCAATACATTCTTGTATGTCTGCCAATTTAATGAAACACTATATTACAACAACAGGTAAGCAAATTAAAATGCATAATATCCATTTACAAGATTAGCATGATTGTTATAAAACGCGTTTTACCTATTATCGTAATCTCACAATTTTTCTGTACTTCTTTATGGTTTGCGGGTAATGCAGTAATGGCAGATCTTATTATAACATTTAATCTTAATAATAATACTCTAGCACATTTAACCTCAGCAGTTCAATTTGGGTTTATTTTCGGCACACTAATTTTCGCACTTTTTACTATATCTGATCGTTTTTCGCCATCACGCGTGTTCTTTGTATGCGCTATAGCTGGAGCTCTGTTTAATCTTGGTACAATTATAAATAGTAACAGCTTAATTACTTTATTAATTTATAGGTTTCTAACAGGTTTTTTCCTCGCAGGTATTTACCCTGTTGGAATGAAAATTGCTGCTGATTATTACAATAAAGGTCTTGGAAAATCACTTGGCTTTTTAGTAGGAGCTCTAGTATTAGGAACTGCATTTCCACATTTATTAAAAGGATTTACAGAAGAGCTTCCTTGGAAATTGGTTTTAATTTTCACTTCTAGTATTGCATTTATTGGTGGTTTATTAATGCTTATTTTTGTCCCCAATGGTCCTTATAGGACTTCCAGTCAAAAGCTCAATTTTAAAGCTTGGTTAAGTGTATTTAAAAGCACAAAATTTAGAGCTGCAGCTTTTGGTTATTTTGGACATATGTGGGAACTCTATACATTCTGGGCTTTCGTTCCTATAATTTTGGAAACTTATTTGATAATGTATCCAAATGCCAACCTCAACATTCCTTTATTATCTTTTATGATTATTGGCGTTGGTAGTATTGCTTGTATTATTGGAGGGTATGTTTCGCAATACTTTGGCGTTAAAAAAATTGCATTTATAGCACTATTTCTATCATGTACATGCTGTTTAATCTCCCCTTTAATGCTTAGATTAAATTCTAGTGTTATTTTTATATCATTTTTAATGTTTTGGGGGATGGTTGTCATTGCAGATTCGCCATTATTTTCAACTCTAGTAGCTCAAAATGCAGACTCAAAAACTAAAGGCACTGCTTTAACTATTGTAAATTGTATTGGATTTTCTATTACCATCATTAGCATTCAGTTTATAACTAATATAAGTTCTTTTTTAAACCCAAGATATATCTATCTATTTTTAGCAATTGGACCTATTTTAGGATTAATATCATTATTCTCAAAAAGAAACCTCAGGAATTAATTTGATTATTTTTATTCAACATCATATATTTAACATCTATGAGATTTACTACTAGATTTTTATATTTAGGATTATTCTTTTTTTTAAGTAATACGATACTCTCTCAAAACAAATTAGATACTCTGAAAGTACTTTTTGTTGGAAACAGCTATACGTATTATTCAGATTTACCTCAATTAACATCTCTTATTTCTAATCATACTAAAGTAAAATTAGTAACTAAAAGTAGTGTTACTGGTGGAGCTAATTTAAATCACCATTGGAATGGAGAGAGAGGGTTAAAAACTAAGGATATTATTAAAAGTGGCAATTTTGATATTGTGATATTACAAGAACAAAGTTTAGGTACTATTCAAAATGCAAATCGATTTTTAGGTGTTGTAAAAAAGTTTAGTACATTTATAAGGCAGCATGGCGCAAAACCTTATTTATATACCACCTGGGCAAGAGAAAAAAAACCTCAACAGCAAAAAACTATCACTAGAGTATACAAACAAGCTGCAAGAGACAACAATGCTGGTATTGTTTTAGCTGGTGAAGCCTGGGCTTTAGCTCGAAAACAAAACTCTAATATCGATTTATATATCGAAGATGGTAGTCACCCATCATCTTTAGGTGCTTTTTTAACAGCATGTCTATTTGTAAACACTATATCTAAAGAATTACCAAACGAGTTACCTAATAAATATAACATAACTAACGATTTAGGAGATATTATAGAAGCACGATATTATAACTCATCAGATATTTCTTTTTGTTTAAAGGTAGTTAAAGAAACAGAAAGATAGAGTTAGGTTAACTTCTATTAATAGACAAATAATTTATAATCTTTATTTTAAAGGTTTTACTATTATATTTAATCTTTTAAAAACAACCATTATGAATAAATATCTAATACTTATATTAAGGCTGGCAGTAGCAGTAATCTTAATTCAAACACTTCGGTTTAAATTTACTGCACATCCCGATAGTGTCTATATTTTTACACAAGTAGCCCTTGAACCTTATGGAAGAATTGGAATTGGAATTGTAGAATTAATTGCTGGAATATTAATTTTAATTCCAAGAACAGTATGGATTGGTGCTACATTAGCAATAGGAGTTTTAGGAGGCGCTATTTTTATGCATCTCACAAAACTTGGTATTGAAACAAATGGAGATAAAGGAGTATTATTTTATACTGCAGTTTTAACTTTTGTTTTAAGCGCAATTATTTTATGGATATATAGAAAAGATATTCCTTTTATTAATAAGAATAAATAACTACCTCAAATAGTATTATGGTTTTATAAGTAAAACCGTAATACTATCTTAGTTAATATCATTTCATTAAATTGCTTAACTATGAATCAAAAGCAATTGTACATCTATTTTTTAAGCTTATTATTAATTGGTTGTATTTCTAAACCAAAAACCAATGCAGAAAATTGGTGTAACCAAACTCTTAGAACTCAGTTTTCAGAATTAAAAGAGATTAAAACTTCAAGTGATTGGTTTAAAGTATACGAATTAGAAACCAATACTTATGCTATTGCCGAACCTTATAATTTTCAAGAAGTTATTTCTTATTTAATTATTGGTAATGAAAAAGCTGTTCTTTTTGATTCAGGAATGGGATTATCTTCTATCGCTAAGGTTGTAAAACAATTGACTGAACTTCCCATTATAGTTATTAATTCTCATACACATTACGATCATATAGGTGGTAATCATGAGTTCAAAAATATTCTAGCAATGAATACTGAATTCACTAAAGGGCGTTCTAAAAACGGATTATCACACAATATCGTAAAACATGAAGTCGCTAGTAATGCTTTTTGTAGCGAAAAACTCCCTGAGTTAGATGTTTTACAATATTATATTAACCCTTTCCCTATTTCGCAATTTATTGAAGATGGTTCTATAATCAATTTAGGGAATCGAAGCTTAGAAATAATTGCTGTTCCTGGGCACACAATCGATGCAATTGCATTACTAGATAAAACCAACGGATTACTTTGGACTGGTGATACTTTTTATGAAGGCCCTATCTGGTTGTTTGATGAAGGTACGGATTTAAGTGCTTATCAAAAAAGTATTGAAAAGCTTTCAGCATTAAGTCCTCATTTAAAAAAAGTATTCCCCGCACATAATACACCTGTAGCAAAACCAATACGATTAGTTGAATTAACAACTGCATTTAATCAAGTTATAACAGGAACTAAAATAGCAATAGAAACTGATAATGACACATATGCTTTATTTGAGTTTGAACATTTCTCATTTATGATACGTCGTAATCTTTTAGATTGAAGAATATGAATTCAAAAAGATCAAATAGAATTTTTTCTTTCATTCTAAAAAAATTAAAGATAATCACATCTATGCTTTCTAACTTACCCTTCTTTACGTAATACTTCTAAAGGTGGGCTATTAAGTACACTTTTACTATTTACTAATCCAATAAATAATACTAATGCTGTAATCCCTGGTAAAAACACTAAAAATGGAATAAGTGATGGAACAAAACTCACTTCAAATACAAAACTTGCTAGTAGTTGACTACTAATTAAAGACAATAAAATTCCGATACCGCTACCCAGTATTCCTAAATAAAAATATTCTAAAGCAGTAATTTGTAATATCTGTTTACTTTTAGCGCCAAGTGTTCGCAATAACACGCTTTCCTTTATGCGTTGATATTTACTTGTACGTACCGATCCTATCAACACAATTATTCCTGTAAGAATACTAAAGAAAGCCATAAAATTAATCACCCAAGAAATTTTATTTAAGATATCTTCAAGAATATTAAGTATCTGTCGTAAATCAATAATAGATACATTTGGAAATTTTTTAACTAGGTCACGTTGTAATTCTGCCGAAACAATCTCATCTGGTGCATACGTTGTTAGTACATGAAACTGTGGTGCATTTTCTAATACTCCTTTAGGGAATACAACCAGAAAATTCATCTGTGCACGTCCCCAATCGACTGTACGAATGCTTCCTATAATAGTTTTCATCAAAACGCCCTGTACATTAAATACAATTTCATCTCCTAACTCTACATTCGTGTCTTCTGCCAAGTTATCAGATATTGAAATTTCAATAGGTGCTCCTGGTTTAATTTCAGGAACCCAACTCCCTTCAGATAACACTTCAGAAGCTGTTAAAGAATCTCTATAAGTACTTCTAAATTCATGATTCAGTACCCATTCTCGTACCACCGACGTACTATCTTTTCGGATATCATTAGACAATACACCTTTAATACTATGCATTCGCATTGTAACGATCGACAGATTATCTATAACAGGTAATCCTTTTGGTGTAATACTATTAGCTACTGCTTCTTTTTGTGCTGTTTGCACATCCATTAAAATAATATTAGGGTCTTTAGTATTACTTTCTATAGACGTTCTGGACTGCAACATATCCTTTGTAAAATACAAAGTACTAATTAAAAACGTACCTAAGCCAATTGCCAAAATCAAAACCATCGTCTGATTGTTTGGCCTAAAGAGATTGAGTAAACTTTGACGTGCTGTAAACCCCCAAGATTTAGGAAAGAATTTTTTAATCGCTTTCATAAACAACGTTGCAACTCCTGCCAAAACAGAAAAGGTCACTACTACTGTAATCACAAACCCTAAAGCATATATCCCATTTTCTAATAACCAAAATGAAAATAGATAAATGAATAATAATACACTCCCAAAGGTTAAAAACCTTGCTCTCCTTGATTTTATTAAGTTCCCTTCTTGGACACGTAACACCTCTAAAGGCGATACATACCAAGTATTTAACAAAGGAAGCAAGGCAAACAATACTGACATAAACACACCTAATAAAAGTCCCATGATTATAGGTTGGATGGAAAATGAAATATCGACACTAAAAGGTAAAAACTCTTGTATAATTAGTGGGAATGATTGCTGAAGCCCAACACCTATAGCCGTCCCTATCAAACCTCCGATCAAGCCCATTCCAGCAATTTGTATCAGGTAAATTAAAAAAGTTTGCTTTCGGGTAGCTCCCATACATTTAAGTACAGCTACAGCACGTAACTTTTCTTTAATATAAATGTGCACAGAGCTTGCAATACCTACACAACCTAATAAGAGTGCGATAAATGCTACTAAGTTTAAAAATTTACTCACATTGCTATAACTGCGCCCTAAGCGCTGACTCGTTACTTTATGTGTATCTAAATCTGCATTTTCAGCATCCAAAATTGGATCTAAATTTTTATTTAGTGCATCGAGATCCATAGTTTCTGGAGCTACAAAAAAATACTGGTACTCTTTACGGCTTCCCACTTGTAACAATTCTGTTTTTTCAATAAAACGAAACGGAATTAAGACTGGTGGAGCTACTGAAGTAGAAATTGCTGAACTTCCAGGAACAGATTTTAATGCACCTATAATTGGTAAAGTCAGTTGTCCTATTTTAATAGAATCTCCAGGTTCTAACTCATATTGTAACATCATCGTAGCATCCACCAAAGCTCCTCCTTTTTCTTGATATTCTGCTGCTGCTGAAATTGGCTCTGTTTCTAAAGTACCATAAAATGGAAAGCCTCCTTCCATTCCTCGAACACGTACTAATTTAGCACCATCGTTTTTAGGAAAAGCTGCCATTGACGCAAAATTAACTTCAGAAGCATCAGCGCCACCAAGAGAATCTATTATCTCCTGCACACGCTCATTAGGCAATTGTCTGCTGTCAATAATAAAATCGGCTCCCATCAAGGCTTTAGATTGTTGCCCTATATTTTCTTTTAAATTCTCACTAAATGATTGGATGGAAACTACTGCTGCAATTCCAAGAATAATAGAAGCCATAAAAAGTAACAGACGTGCTGTACTTGCTTTACCATCTCGCCATGCCATTTTAAATAGCCACTTAGTCCCTGCTTTTGAAGTATATTTGCTCAAGATAATACAGTGCGTTCGTTAGTCAATATTTTTCCACCTTTTAAGCGAAGAATCTGCTGTGTTCTATTAGCTAAATCCAAATCGTGAGTGACGATTACTAAAGTTGTACCTGCTTCACGATTTAACTCAAAAAGTAACTGTATTACTTTTTCTCCTGTTTCTTCATCTAAATTCCCTGTAGGTTCATCAGCAAACAATATAGATGGTTGATTAGAAAACGCTCTTGCTAAAGCCACACGCTGTTGCTCTCCTCCCGAAAGTTGTGATGGGTAATGATGAAAGCGATCTGCCAAGCCAACCTTATCTAACAAATCCATCGCTATTTTAGAAGCATTTTTTGCGCCCTGTAATTCTAAAGGTACACTTACGTTTTCTAAAGCACTAAGTGTTGGTAATAATTGGAAGTTTTGAAAAATAAAACCAACTTCTTTATTACGCATTAAAGCGCGTTGATCTTCATTCATATCTTGTAGAGGCATTCCGCATAATTCAATAAGTCCAGAATTGGGTCTATCTAAACCCGCACAAAGCCCTAATAAGGTTGTTTTTCCACTTCCAGAAGGACCAACTATAGAGAAAGTTTCTCCTTTTTCAATTTCGAAAGAAATATCATTTAATACTGTTAATTTTTTAGAACCACTAGTATATGTTTTCTCTAGGTTATGAATCTTTAATATCTTTGACATAGTAATCATTTTGAACTCGCATTCAGTAATCTGAGCAAAGTAAAGAAATGATTTCAATTTTTACCTCTTAATATGACTCACACACTCTTAAAGTTTCGTTATTTTTTAGTTTTCATTCTATTTATCTCTTGTGGTGGTAATCCTTCTGAATCAAAAGAAGGTCAAATTGAAGATATTTCTGAAACAGAAAACAAAACAACTAACAAAACGATTTTGTTTTTTGGAGATAGTTTAACTGCTGGATATGGATTGGATGATGTAAATGACGCTTTCCCTGCATTAATACAAACCACTATAGATTCATTACAATTAAATTATACAGTGATTAATTCAGGATTGAGTGGTGAAACAACTTCTGGCGGAAGAAATCGTTTGAACTGGGTATTGAATCAGAGTATTGATATTTTTGTATTGGAATTAGGTGCAAATGATGGTTTAAGAGGTATTCCGTTAACCGAAACAAGGGATAATCTTCAAGTAATGATCGATCTTGTAAAAGAGAAAAATCCTGAAGTAAAAATTGTTATAGCTGGAATGCAACTCCCTCCTAATATGGGGCAAGACTACACAACAGAGTTTAGAAATATATTTCCAGAGATAGCAAAACAAAACGATGCATATTTAATACCTTTTTTACTCGAAAACGTAGGTGGTATTGCTGAGTTAAATCAAGCTGATGGTATCCACCCAACTATAGAAGGACAAAAAATTGTTGCTGCAAATGTTTGGAAAGTATTGAAAACTGCACTTAAAAAATAAATTAATACTATAAAAATTATTTATATTAAACCTTAGAAAAGTGTCCCCTTATAGAATTTGCGAGACGTCTTAATAATATAACATTTAAAAACTTAATATTATGAAAGAATTTATGATGATTTTCATTGGAGCCGATTACACAGATCTAGGACTTTCCCCTGAAGAGCTTCAAAGTCGTATGGGCAAGTGGTTTGCTTGGGGTGACAAAATGGAAAAAGCTGGTGTACTTCGTGGTGGTAATGCTTTAACTCCAAGTATAAGACGTGTTGTTGGAGAAAGTCGCACAGTAACAGATTTAACTTCTGCAGAGCTTAAAGAAATTGTTGGAGGCTATTATTTAGTAGCAGCTAAAGATTTTGATGCAGTACAGGAAATTGCACAAGATTTTCCGGATTATGATTTAGGAGGCACTGTAGAAATTAGAGAAATAATGGTATTCGATCAATAATGGAATCTAAATTCATAGACCATCTGTTCCGTTATCATAGCGGAAAGATGGTCTCTGTATTAACACGTATCTTTGGATTAGCACATCTTGAAATTATTGAAGATGCCATTCAAGACACTTTTATTAAAGCTAGTATTTCTTGGAGACATCAAAAACCCGATCATCCAGAAGCTTGGCTTACTCAAGCTGCAAAAAATAGAGTTTTAGATATTTTCAGAAAGCTAAATACTGAAAAAAAATACACGTCTCACATTCGGGGCACTAACGCCATTGCTATAAATGAATTATTTCTAGATACCGAAATTGAAGATGCCCAACTTAGAATGATTTTCACAGCTTGCCATCCTAAGTTAGATCCTAGAGATCGTATTTCGTTTGCATTAAAAACTGTTTCAGGATTTAGCATTAAAGAAATTTCCTCTGCCTTATTAACCAAAGAAGAAACTATAAAAAAACGTTTATCTAGAGCTCGAAAAACCATACAACATTCTAATCTAAAATTTAATATTCCTCAAGGTAAAGAATTACCTCAGAGGTTAGAGAGTGTTATGGAAGTGCTCTATTTAATTTTTAATGAAGGGTTTCATTCTAATAAAAAAGAAAAGTTAATCCGTAAAGAATTGTGTGGTGAAGCAATGCGTTTATGTCAAATGCTTTTAAAAAATGAACATACACGATTACCATCAAGCTATGCTTTATTTGCTTTAATGTGCTTCCATTCGGCACGTTTAAATACAAAAACAAATTCGGAAAATGAGCTTTTAGATTTAAAAACACAAGATAGAAGTCAATGGCATTTTCCTTTAATTGAATTAGGAAATACAATGATGACAAAAGCTGTATCAAAACAGGCTATATTTTCTCGTTATCATTACGAAGCTGCAATTGCTGCTGAACATATAAAAGCTTCACAATTTAAAGATACT
The DNA here is from genome assembly GCA_003443635.1 of Flavobacteriaceae bacterium. Lineage (NCBI taxonomy): Bacteria > Pseudomonadati > Bacteroidota > Flavobacteriia > Flavobacteriales > Flavobacteriaceae > Flavobacteriaceae bacterium. Next base: position 3,012,070 of record CP031964.1, read on the forward strand.
AATTGGGATAAAATATTGCATTGGTATAAACAACTCCATACACTACAACCAATGCCTTCGCATTTATTAACTATGGCTGTAGTGTGCATGCAAAATAAGGATTATAAAACTGCAAAAAATTATCTAGATCAGCTTAATCCTAAGGATTTTGCACAACGTACTTATCTATATCACGGAACTTTAGCAGATTATTATAATGCCACTAATAATAAATCTCAAGCTATCCATTTTATTGATCTTGCTTTAGAAAGTGTCAATAATAATCTTGAAAAAGAATATCTACAGAAAAAGAGAGTTACGTTACTATTAAAAAATGAATCATAATCTCTTCAAAACTTTTACATACAAATACACTCCATTAATTATCTTTGAATTATATCAGAAAAAATTTAATGGAATCTATAAACGAATCAGAGTATACATTTTATATGCAGAAATGCATTGAGCTTGCATTAATTGCTAAACAACGTGGAGATACACCTGTAGGTTCTATTGTAGTAAAAAACGGTGAGATTATTGGAGAAGGTATTGAAGGTGGAAAAACAAAAAAAGACATCACTTATCATTCTGAGATTGAAGCCATACGTGATGCTAGAAAACGATTACATACTTCCGACCTTTCAGATTGTATATTAGTCTCAACTCATGAGCCATGTTTAATGTGTTCGTACACTTTAAGACACCACAAAATTAATGTATTAATTTTTTCACTTTCGGTTGGTGAAATTGGCGGATATAGTTCTAAATTTAAAATTTTAGAAGATGAATCAATATTAAAATGGGGAAACCCACCAAAGATTATTACTGGTATTTTAGAAAAAGAATGCAGAGCTTTACATCATTAATCAACATCACATCCTTATGAAATTAAGAATTTTAATTTTCTATTTTTTAGCAACAATACTTTTTAATTGTGAATATAAAGCTGCTTCTCCTCGTTTTAATCATGTAATGTTATATACTGATGATCTAGATGCCACCATTGATTTTTATACTACCGCTTTTGATATAAAAGTCACTAATCATTTAAAAAAAATAAAACGTACACAGAAAGATGGAAATGTTTATGAAAGTGAAATCAATATTGTTTTTTTAAAATTCCCTAATCAAGGTTTTGTTTATGAGATTGCAGAGATCCCTAATTTATCACAAACTGAAAACCCAGGATACAATGTGCTTCACCATGTAGGGATTGATGTAAAAAATATAGAAAGTGCTTCAGATAGAATTCTAAAAGCTGGTGGTATTATCTTAAGACCTCAAGAATTAGTAGAAGCTGAAGGTATTACTACTAAACACGCTTTTTTTAAAGGCCCAAATGGAGAGGCTATCGAATTGATGGAAGTTATTTCTGGTGCATTTTAAAAAGAAACACGCACTATAAAAATATAATGCGTGTTTACAATTTTTATTTTAAAGATTTAATTTTTTGAAATTGTTTCTATAAAACCTTTAACTTCCATAGGTTTTGAGAACATAGGATAAACGTGATCAATAACTTGTTTTTGCGCTTCTGCTCCTGCAGTTGCTACAGCATCAGTTAATGTTACTACTTTATAACCTTTATCATAAGCATCTGTCATTGTCGCGTTTACACATACATGTGATAAAAACCCACCTAAAATAACCGTATCAACACCATTACTTCTTAAAATATGATCTAAATCTGTTCCGCTAAAAGCACTTATACTACTCTTCCCTTCTACTATAATATCCTCTTCACGAACATCTATTTCATCATAAATTTTAGCACCCCAACTCCCTTTTTCAAAAGCATTAAAATCCTTTACAATTTTAAGTATTCCATAAGGTTCTTTTCCTATCTCAACATGATTTTTAGAAAATTGTATTGGCACAAAATAAACTGGAATATCTGCCGCTCTTGCTGCTTCTATAGCTTCATTTACATTGTTTTTAAAATTGTTGCCTTCCACAACATCATTTACCAGTCCGTTTAATTTTCCCTCTGGAGAAAGAAAATCATTCTGCGTTTCAATCAATACTAACGCTGTTCTTGTATTATCCATTATTTAATTATTATATTTATTTAAGCAAATGCTTAGTTATTTTCAAAAAAAATTATTTTAAAGAATTTATTACAGTATCTATATAGTTAGATAGTGCATTTTCATCCATTACTTTTACAATCACTTTTAATCCTTGGGTGCATCCTATAAGGTAAGTAGCCAATATATTTACATCCTTATTTTTAGGTATTTGTCCGTTAAGTTGTGCTTTAATGATAAGGTCATAAAAATAATCATGCAGCTGATTGTAAAATTGATTGAGGTATTCTTTTATTCTATCATTAGAGCCTCCAAAAGCCACAGTTGTATTAGTTAGCAAACATCCATTTTTTATACTTCCGTTTTTAACACGTTCTACAAATCGATTAAAAAACAATCGAATATCTTCTAAATCTCCTTTAGATTCTATTACAGATTTTAATACTCCTGTTTTAAGTTTATCTTCATAACAATTTAAGGTTTCCAAAAATAAAGATTCTTTATTTTTGAATTCTGAATAAATGCTATTCTGATTAATGCCCATCTCATTTTCAAGAATTCTAGATGTGGTATTTTCAAATCCATTTTTCCAGAAAGCCAACATTGCTTTTTCTAAAACATCTTCTCTGTTATATTTTTTTAATCTTCCCATTGACTTCAACAAAACTAAGCAAATGCTTATTTATAAAATCATAAATGGAACTAATTTTTTGTTAATTTAATTTTCATGCTTTAATATCTATAGAAATTCTATATATAAATGCCATATTAAATCAAAATTAAATTTTATTTTTACTCTCTAAAACTTAAAATTATGCAAACACTTACTCCTTTTCACCTTGCTGTACCAGTTCATAATTTAGACGAATGCAGAAAATTTTACAGAGATGTTTTAGGATGTAAGGAAGGTAGAAGTAGTAACCATTGGGTAGATTTCAATTTTTTTGGTCATCAATTTGTGATTCATTATCAAGAGAAAAGCGATGAAGCAGTAGCAACCAACCCTGTAGATGGCAAACATGTTCCTGTACCTCATTTTGGAGTGGTTTTACCTTGGGATGTTTTTGAAACTTTGGCTGAAGACTTAAAATCTAAAGAAATTGAGTTCATTATAGAACCCTATATTCGTTTTAAAGGCGAAGTTGGCGAACAAGCCACCATGTTTTTTAAAGACCCTTCTGACAATGCCATTGAGTTTAAAAGTTTTAAGGATATGAATATGATTTTTGCTAACTAAGAAAATTAATTAGCTTGAGATTGTCTAGCTTGTAATGTATTCTTTAGAAGCATAGCAATCGTCATAGGGCCAACGCCGCCAGGAACTGGAGTAATAAAATTCGTTTTTTGGCTTACACTTTCAAAATGTACATCTCCAGCTATACGATAACCTCTTTCTCTGGTATCATCTGGAACACGAGTAATACCCACGTCAATAATCGTTACGCCATCTTTTACCATATCTCCTGTTAAAAATTCAGCTATTCCTAAAGCAGCAACAATAATATCTGCTTCTTTTGTAATTGCAGACAAGTCCTTTGTACGGCTATGAGCAATCGTTACCGTAGCATTACCGGCCTTACGCTTTTGACTCATTAAAATACTCATCGGACGTCCTACAATATGACTACGACCAATAACCACAACATTTTTTCCAGAAGTTTCAACCTCATAACGCTCTAACAGTTCCATAATACCATAAGGCGTTGCTGGCAAAAATGTTGGCAAATCTAATGCCATTCGTCCAACATTTACAGGATGAAACCCATCAACATCTTTATTTGGGTCTACAGCCATTAACACTTTTTGTTCATCAATATGTTTAGGCAATGGTAATTGCACAATATATCCGTCGATGTCTGAATCTGCATTAAGTTCAGCAACTTTATTCAATAAAGTTTCCTCTGTAGTTTCTTCTGGAAGTGAAATTAATGTAGATTCAAAACCAACACGTTCGCAAGCGCGAACTTTACTCCCTACATATGTTAAGCTAGCTCCATCACTACCTACAATAACAGCTGCTAAGTGCGGTACTTTCTCACCTTTAGCTACTATTTTTTGTACTTCAACAGCAATTTCATCTTTAATATCGTTGCTAGTTTTTTTTCCGTCGAGTAAGGTCATAGTTGTTAGTTATTCGTTTCTAATTAATTATCTCATATTTTTCATTGCTTGCATCATGGCTTTACCTTTACCTCCTTGCATCATTTTCATCATTTTACTCATTTGGTCAAATTGCTTTAACAGTTGATTGACTTGCTGTACTGAAGTTCCAGATCCTTTTCCTATACGTTTTTTTCTGCTCGCATTAATTACAGATGGTTTAGTTCTTTCTTCTGGAGTCATAGAGTGTATCATTGCTTCTATGTGCTTAAATGCATCATCATCGATATCTATATTTTTCATCATTTTTCCAGCTCCAGGAATCATTCCCATCAAATCTTTCATATTCCCCATTTTTTTCACTTGCTGAATCTGTTTTAAGAAATCATCAAAACCAAATTGATTTTTCGCTATTTTCTTTTGGAGCTTTCTAGCTTCTTGTTCATCAAATTGCTCTTGAGCACGTTCGACTAAAGATACTACATCACCCATTCCCAAAATACGATCCGCCATACGTGATGGATAAAAGATATCTATCGCTTCCATTTTTTCACCTGTACCAATAAACTTAATTGGTTTATTAACTACAGATTTAATAGAAATAGCAGCTCCACCTCGTGTATCTCCATCTAATTTCGTAAGTATAACTCCATCAAAATTTAATACATCATTAAAAGCTTTTGCTGTATTTACGGCGTCTTGTCCAGTCATAGAATCTACAACAAACAAAGTTTCTTGAGGCTGGATGGCTTTATGAATATTAGAAATCTCAGTCATCATTGTTTCATCTACAGCTAAACGACCAGCGGTATCAATAATAACCACATTAAAACCATTAGATTTAGCATGGGCAATTGCTGCTTTTGAAATCGCTACAGGATCATTGTTTCCTCTATCGCTAAAAACTTCAACACCAATTTGCTCTCCAACAACATGTAATTGATCAATTGCTGCAGGACGATATACGTCACAAGCAACTAATAATGGCTTTTTAGTTTTTTTATTTTTAAGGAAATTAGCCAATTTTCCTGAAAACGTAGTTTTACCAGATCCTTGTAATCCAGACATTAAAATTATAGAAGGATTCCCTGATAAATTTACACCTGCTGCATCACCTCCCATAAGTTCAGTTAACTCATCTTTAACGAGTTTAACCATTAACTGTCCTGGTTGTAAAGTTGTTAATACATTCTGACCTAATGCTTTTTCTTTTACTCTATTAGTAAACTCTTTTGCAATTTTAAAGTTAACATCGGCATCTAATAATGCACGACGTATTTCTTTTAAGGTTTCAGCTACATTAACTTCTGTAATACTTCCGTGTCCTTTTAAGACGTGAAGGGCTTTATCTAATTTATCACTTAAATTATCAAACATAATTTTACTTCTATTTTAAGTCTTGCAAAAATAAGGATTTGAGTGTATTAATATATAAAAAAGTTGTTATAAAAAAACCGTCAGAATAATTATTCTGACGGTCTCAACTTAAGGAAATCTAACTAACCAAAACTACTAACTTAAAACATCAATCTTTCTTTTCCATAATGAGGTTATGTTTATTTAATTTGTTCGTTCTAAAACCAATGTGTTTTCAGTACCATCTGAATCAAAACGATCTAGTAATTCGATACGATTTTCGTTTATTTCAACGATTTTCCATCTATTTAATAATTCATCAAATGGATCATTATCTGTTCCAAAATTAAGGCCTAATCTTAGTATTTCTTCTGAATCTCTGTAAGCCAACCAAGATCCTTCTAACAACTCACCATTCCCTTCTGCAAATAATGCTCCTCCTTGATTAAATCCTATTACATATCCATTGTAATTATCGGTTTCATTAATATCTCCATCTTCATACAATGCTACTTCCCATTCACTTCCAAACAGCACATTTCTTATAAAACGAACATCTTCGTCTACATTATCTTCACAAAATCTTCTGATAACCATATCTATATTATCACCATCTAGAGCTAATCTATTTTCTTCCAGCAATACAATATTCCATTCAAAAGTTATATTAGGGCGTTCGGTCAAATTTATGGCCAACATAAATCTTCCATTGTTTTGAGTCACTTCCCAGGTTCCAGTTAAAAATTCGCCATTAACTCTTAATCTTAATTCATTATTCTCTCCAAATAATAATGGGGTTCCTATAAATTCAGCTTCATTATTTTGTCCTTGAATGTTTAATCTTGTTACTCTCCACAAACATTCTTTTAATATATTTTCAATACGATCTGCTGTCTGATCTAAAAGATCACAGTTTTTTGTAAGTATAATTCGGTTTCCACCTTCTGCAAATAGCTTTATACGCCCCCTACCAATATCATACACAAACCATTCTATATTAAATACTGTAAAAGTTTCAAATTCTAATCTAATTAAAGCTCCTCTATCTGTAACTCTAGTTTCCCAAGTACCATTAAATACATCTCCATTTCTAGCTCTTACTCGAGCAGTGCCATTTTCTAAGAAATTAATTACATATTCTCTCAACTCTACAGTAACATTATCTTCATTTCGTATTACTTCATTAACAATCCAAGGGCAACTTACTAAAAGTTCATTTAATTGTTCTTGAGTAAAATCATCATCATTAAAATCATCATCATCATCTTCGTCACAATCAGCTCTTACAGATCTAATTGTATTTACTAATTCTGCATTATTATTAACTTGTACTTGAGTACCATCTGCTAATTCTAAGCTAATTGGGTAATTAATACTTGCTCGTAACCCATCTCTCACTTCTCGTATGAGCCTAAATAGTCCTCTATCATTATCAATTGAAATAACATCAATTACTTCAAACGCATCATTGAATATAGATACAGAGAAAGGATATACAAAATCAATACATTCAATATCATTATCATCTTCTCCTTCTGGAGTACAGCTTTCTATAAAAGTATTTAATTCTTCTTGATTATTAATCTCAATAATTGAATGATCACTTAAAATAATAGTTACCGGAAACATAATTTCCAAGCTATCATCATCATCTTGAAATTCATCAAAAATATCTTCAATAACATCGTAATCTTCTTCAGAGTCAACGATAATTTCTAATCCATTTACAACAACTGTAACTGGCAATTCAATAGAAAGACAACTTGCTCCATCTATAATATTGTCTGAAGATCCATCAAAAGTAGCTGTTGCTTCTATTAAATTAGATAATTCTGAATTAGCAACAATAGCCTCTGCTTCGGTAGGTTCTGTAATTTCTATTACTTCATCTTGACAAGACATAAATAATAGAACAGCAAAAAAAGGTAATATTAATAATGATTTAAATTTCGTTTTCATAATGTAGGTTTTTGAGTTTAATATTGTTTGTTTGAATATAAAACAGCTTAGCTTTAAAAACTCCTACCTTTTTTAATTATTTTTTTTATAAATTAGTCTCGCCAACCCTTCTTTTAATGAATAAAGAACTACACGATACCGTATGTGATGACGAAGTTTATATTACGGTTTTTAATGCGCACTCAAAAGACTTACACGATTTTCTCTATTATAAATTTGGAGAACATTTTAACCCAAAAGATAAAGTTCAAGATGCTTTTATTAAGTTATGGGAAAACTGTAACAAAGTTTCTCTTAATAAAGCAAAATCTTTTCTTTTTACAGTTGCTAATAATTTAATGTTAAATGAAACTGCACATCAAAAAGTAGTTTTAAAATACCAGAACATAGCGCCTAAATCACATACTAATGAAAATCCAGAATTTTTATTAGAAGAAAATGAATATATGCAAAAACTACAAGGTGCTATTTCTAATTTAACCGAAGCACAACGTGTTGCTTTTTTATTAAATAGAATAGAAGGAAAAAAACATAAAGAAATTGCCGAGCTTTTAAATATTTCTACTAAAGCGGTTGAAAAGCGAATTTATGGAGCTCTTAAAAAATTAAGAGAAGATATTGAAGAAATATAAAATGTTGAACTTTTATTTTTTTTTAACAGTTTAAAAGTAGGAGTTTTTAAAACTTAACTGTTATATACTTGATAATGGATATTATGAAACGTGAAGAATTAATAAAAAAATGGTTAGATAATGAACTCACTCCTCAGGAGTTTGAAGCATTTAATGCCCTCGAAGATGTTGAGTTTTTAAAAAAATTATCTAACAATGTAAAGCAATTTAAAGCTCCTGAATATGATACTTCAGAAGAATTGGACAAGTTATTTTCTAAAACTAAACCCATTCAATTGTCTTCTCGTAATTGGATAAAACCATTATTACGCGTAGCCGCCATACTTACCATTTGCTTTAGCATATATTATTATACTACAACTTTAGATTCGGATACTAATATCACCACATTGGTTGCTCAAAAAACAAAAGTAATATTGCCTGACGCATCAAAAGTAGAAATTAATGCTTTATCTGATCTTACATTTAACAAAAATACTTGGGGTGAGGAACGCACTGTTTCTTTAGATGGTGAAGCATATTTTAAAGTTGCTAAAGGGTCTACATTTAATGTTAATACACCTTCAGGAATAATAACTGTTTTAGGAACGCAATTTAATGTAAAGCACCGAGATGATATTTTTGAAGTGATTTGTTACGAAGGCTCTGTTGGTGTTTCTTATAACTCAACCACAGTAACTTTAAAACCTGGGGAAACATTTTTGATAATTGATGGAAACAATATTAATATCCCTAAAGAAAACATTATAAAACCCTCCTGGATAAATAATCGGAGTAATTTTAAAAGCTTACCATTTAAATATGTAATTAACGAATTTGAACGACAATACAATGTAACTATAAATGTTAAAAACATTGATGTAAACGAATTATACACTGGACATTTTTTTCATAATGATATCAATCATGCCTTAAAATCTATAACTTTACCTTTAAACTTAAAACACAATAGCGAAAACAACAGTAACGTTATTGTACTAACACGTGAATAAAACTACTATAGTTATACTATATTTATGCTTATTTTTCTTTTACCATTTGCCTTTAAAAGCGCAAGCAATTAAAGAAAAAGAAATAGCTCTTATTACATATTTAAAACAAATAGAAACTCAATATAATGTAAGTTTTACTTATGCAGATTCTAACCTCCGTAATAAAACTATTATTCCGCCTTCAAAAACCTTATCTCTTAAAGCACTTATAAGGTATTTGGAAGAGCATACAACACTAACATATGAAAAACTTAGTGATGGTATATATGTTGTTAGAAATCTAGTGCGCAGTATAACAAGTACAACTCAAGCTTTAGATGAAGTTATTATTACCAATTATTTAACTAAGGGTATTATACTTAAAAATGGAGGAATTACCAATTTAAAACCTAAAACTTTTGGTATACTTCCAGGATTAATAGAGCCTGATGTACTACAAACTATACAAGCATTACCAGGCATACAGAGTGTAGACGAACGTGTATCCAGTGTTAATATTAGAGGAGGTACTCATGATCAAAATTTAATTCTTTGGGATGGTATAAAAATGTATCAGTCTGGGCATTTTTTTGGATTAGTCTCTGCCTTTAATCCATATCTAACAGATAATGTTATTATTTCTAAAAATGGTAGTAGTGCTATTTATGGTGATGGTGTATCTAGCGTTATAGATATGCGTTCATCAAATAAAATCAAAAATATTTTTTCTAGTGGCGCAGGAATTAATTTAATTAGCGCTGATGCTTATAGTGTTCTTCCCTTAAGTAAAAAAACAGAATTACAGCTTTCTTTAAGGCGGTCGATTACAGATATTATAGAAACTCCAACATTTGATCAATATTTTAAACGAATTTTTCAAGATTCAGATCTTACTAATAATTTAAGTGGAACAGAAACGGTATCTCAAAATGAAACTTTTTATTTTTATGATTTAAGTGCAAAATTTTTATATGATATTTCTAAAAAAGATAAACTAAGAATTAACTTTTTTAATGTTTATAATAACTTAGATTATGAAGAGCAGGCTACAATAAATAACACAAATGAAGCTTTAAATAGCGAGCTTGTTCAGGGTAACATTTCTGCCGGGGTTTCATATTCAAGAAACTGGAACTCCAAATTCTCAACCTCAGCTCAATTAACTTTTTCTAATTATAAATTAGATGCCACTAATTTTGATGTAAGTAACAATCAGCGTTTAATTCAAGAAAACGAAGTTTTTGATGGCAGTTTAAAAGTTAATTTAAATTATCGCATTAATCCTTATATTAACTTTTTAGGAGGTTATCAGTTTACTGAAGTAGGCATCAGTAATCTCCAAGATGTTAACAATCCTAACTTCAGAAGTTTTATTAAAGAAGTATTACATACACATTCTGTATTTAGCGAATTTAAGTTTGTTTCTAATTCTAAAAACACAAATGCAAGTTTGGGATTACGTAGCAATTATTTTGAAAAATTTTCTGAATCTAGTATTGAGCCTCGATTAAGTTTTAGCCATCGTTTTTTAGATTTTTTTAGAGTTGAAGTTTTAGGAGAGTTAAAGAGTCAAACTACATCTCAAATTATTGATTTACAAAATGATTTTTTAGGTGTAGAGCAAAGACGCTGGGTATTATCTAATAATACTACAATCCCTATTATAAAAAGTCAGCAGTTATCTACAGGAATCCATTATAGCAGAGATAATTTTTTAATTAGCCTTGAAGCATATATAAAAAATGTTGATGGCATTACTACAAGAAGTCAAGGGTTTCAAAATCAATTTCAATTTGTAAATGCTATTGGAAGTTATCAAATAAAAGGTGTTGATTTTCTAATCAATAAAAAATTTGAAGATTTAAGTATTTGGTTAAGCTATTCCTATAGTAAAAATGATTATACTTTTGATAATTTAAACGCTGGAGAGTCTTTTCCTAATAACTTTGACACTAGACATACAGTTGCTTTTGCTGGAGCGTATACTTATAATAATTTCAAGCTAGCTTTAGGGTTAAATTGGCGTACAGGGAAGCCTTTAACAGAACCCGATACTATAGAACCAGTTGTAAACAATGTAATTAATTATAATAGCCCTAACGCTAATAATATATCTGATTATTTACGAGTTGACACTTCTGCTACATATGACTTTAAAATAGGAAATACTACTCAAGCTACTTTGGGACTTTCATTATGGAATATATTAGATAGAGAAAATATTATTAATACTTATTATACCCTTAATCGTGATGACTCTGTATCTAAGGTCGAAAATTTCTCACTCGGCATTACTCCAAATGCTAGTTTTAGAATTCAGTTTTAATAGTTAATACTCATATTATTATCTTTGTTTAATGTATTATGCTAATTACATATATAAATGGCTATTAAGTATTACATTAATTGTAACGCTATCAGCTTTTAGTGGAGTTTGTTATAATTCAACTATCCCCTTTAAAAATCCAACTACAGAATGGGTTTTTACAGAAAAACCCACATTTTCATTAAATACTACTCATTACTATTCGAAAAAGAAACCTCCTACTAAAAAACGACCTACTCTTTATAGTTTCAATTTTGATTGCTTTTTAAATTGTCAAAAATCAATTTTTAATAATACATTTATTGCACAAAATAAAAGCGTATTACATATTAAAAATAATATGGAATCACATTATCTACGTATCATAAATACTTCAAACGAGTATTCTCTATCTACAATCTCATAATTTCATTTGTTTCGGTTAACAATTAGCCACACTCACAATTCATTTTATAATTCAAGCACTCTTAATTTCTAGAGAAGCTTGTCTATATATACTTAATCATGAAAACAAAAAAAACGCTACGCATGATAGCTTTAATATTAATGATAGGTTTAGCTTGTATTTTACCAGTACCTATAACATTCACTAGGAAAGATAACTTACCTAAATATCTTATTGAACAACTAGATAGTAAAAATGATAAAGAAGAAGATGATATTAAAGAATTATTTTAGCTCTCAATTAATCTAGATTTGGGTGGATATAATTTAGAAAATATCCATCCAAAAATCATAGCAACCACAAATGAAGGCGCTAATACATCGAGTTTAATAAAATATTCGCCTACATTCTCTAACTCTTGAAGTATAAATTTTACTATAATTACACTTATAAAACCTGAAATCATTGAAGCGATGGCTCCTTTTTCTGAAAATCCTTTCCAAAATAAGGATAAGATAATAACTGGGCAGAACGTTGCAGCTATGCCAGACCATCCAAAAATAATGACCCAAAACACCTGCCTATCAGGAGATACTAAAGCGATAACCATTGCTATTGCTAAAGCAAAAATAGCCATAATAACAGTTACAATTCTTGAAATTTTTGTTAGCTCAGAATCTTTTAAATCTGGTCTAAATATTTTTTGATAGAAATCTCTTGTAACTGCACTAGATGCAATAATTAAAAGGGAATCTATTGTAGACATAATTGCAGATAATACAATAGCAATATAAATTGCTACTAATATTAAAGGTAAAAAGTTTTCCGTCATTATTGCCAATACATCTTTTGCGCCTGTTCCAAATATAGCTTCAGGGTCTTGTCCATTTTGAGTGAATAATACACGTGCTAGGATTCCTATAGTTACTGCTGCTGCATCAGTTAAAAATGTAAATGCAATAGCTACCCATTTCCCTTTATCTAATTCAGCTTCATTTTTAATCGACATAAAACGCACATATACTTGTGGTGAGCCTAAAAACCCAAGGCCTATCATTGAAAATCCGAGAATAGTAAATACATTCATCCATAAATCTGGGTTTCCTCCCCAAATATTTGTTAAAGCTGGATCAATAGTATTTAACCCTTCTGTAATACTAGTTCCATGATCCATAGAAAACCAAACGACTATAGGAAGCAATATTAATCCAAAGAACATTAACAACCCTTGAAATAAATCAGACCAAACTGCAGCGACAAAACCTCCAATAAAAATATAAATAAGCACTATAAAAAATCCTATTAAAGCTCCTGCATAATAATTCACTCCCAACATAGATTCAAAAGCAATACCAGTAGCATCAATTTGAGAACTCACATAAATCACCACAAAAATTGAAAGTACAGATGCTGCAATAATTCGAAGTGTATGCGTTGATGACCTGAAATGACTTTGCAAATAATCAGGAATTGTTATTGATTCATAATTATCGGAACGCTTTTTAAAACGCTTTGCCATAAAAAACCATGAGACCGCAACACCTAACAATTCTCCTGCAACTACCCAATAAGCTGAATAACCTGCTAAAGCCCCCATTCCAGTCAAGCCAATAAGTAACCAACCAGATTCTCCTGTTGCTCTTGCTGAAAATGCAACTGCCCAAAACCCCAATTTCTTCCCTCCAACATAAAAATCGCTCATATTTTTTATGCGTTTAGAAGCGAAAATCCCTATTAAAAAAAGAACAGATATATAAGCTATAAGAACAACTATTTTAATGGTCATAGTATTTAAATTTATGTCAAAAGTTTAATTGTCTTACAATTTAAGTTATTATTCTTATAAACTTAAAAAATCTTAAAAATCATTAGCCATATAAATGTAGTGATTTGCATTTCTATTCGACTAAAAATATTACATGAAACAATCACACGCTATATTATTTTTTTCTTTATTGATATTTGCGTGTAAACCATCTAACAAAACCACTAATACAAACATAAACAACATGTCTATTACATTAACTAAAGAAACTCCAGTAGAGGTTTTAGCAACAGAATTAATTTCTAAGATAGAAACTAAAGGTTTTAAAGTTGTAGCAGATGTAAATCATTCTGAAGCAGCTGCAAAAGTAGGCATGCAGTTACGCCCTACACGTACTTTAATTTTTGGAAATCCTTTAGGTGGAACGAAACTAATGCAACAGGATCAATTTATTGGATTAGATTTGCCTTTAAAAATCTTAATTTGGGAGAATGAAGATGGGAATAGTAACTTAAGTTATTTTGATGGTAGTACGCTAACATGTCGTTATGGGATTACAGAACCTGAAATGGTTATTAACAAAATAAATATCGCTTTAGCTAGTTTTACAGAAAATACAGATGTTACAGGTAAAACTACATCTAATATAAAAAATGAGTTGATTTCTAAAAAGAGCTCATACAATATTGACACTACTTTTACACGTTTAAAAGATATTGTTTCTTCTAAGGGCCTTATCATTATGGCTGAAGTGCCTCATGATAAAGCTGCTGCTTCGGTAGATTTAAAACTACAACCAACACGTACTCTAATTTTTGGAAATCCAAAAATAGGAACACTTTTAATGCAAAGTAATCAAAAAATTGGGTTAGATCTTCCTTTAAAAATATTAGTACACGAAACTGACAATGGAGAAGTTTTTGTGTCTTATTATAACGCAACTTTTTTAGCGAATCGCTATCAAATCACTGATAAAGATGAAGTGGTTAATAAAGTAAATGGCGCGTTAAACGGTATTACTGATGCTGTTATTTCAGAATAGCCACATCTAGTAATTGATTGACTAATTGATGAAAAACCTGCTCTTAAGCAGGTTTTTCTATTTACACTTCACAACAAATTAATACTCCAATTTTTTTCCTTATTTTTAAATCAATAAATTAATGTATTAAACTCTCTAAGTATGAAACTCAAAACATATCTCCTATCCTTTAGTTTAATTATCGGATTCATCATCACATCTTTTGCACAAACTACTGGCCCCGAAAAAGGATCATTAGTTATTGTTGGTGGTGGTAGAATGGATGAAAATGTCACTAAAAAATTTATGGAACTTGCAGGTGGTGAAAATGCAACTATTGTTGTGGTTCCTACAGCGGCTGGAAGAGCAAGTTACGATCAAAATTTAGGCATTGCGAATTTATTTAGGCGTATGGGCGCAGCAAAAGTGACTGTAATTCATACGAATGATAAAAAAGTGGCCAATTCTGAGACGTTCACAGAGCCATTAAAAGAGGCTACTGCCGTTTGGTTTGGAGGCGGACGTCAATGGCGACTCGTAGATTCGTATGCAGGCACTAAAACAGAAAAACTCTTTTGGGAGGTTTTAAATCGTGGAGGTGTAATTGGTGGTTCTTCGGCTGGTGCAAGCATTCAAGGTTCTTATTTAGCTAGGGGGCATACTCAGAACAACCAAAAAATGATGGGCGATCATGAAATAGGGTTTGGTTTTGTAAAAAATATAGCCATCGACCAACATGTGATTGCACGTAATCGTCATTTTGATATGTTTGATATTTTAAAAAATCGCCCAAAATTATTAGGCGTTAGCATAGACGAAGGTACGGCAATCGTGGTACAAGGAAATACTTTTGAAGTAGTTGGGCCAAGCTATGTGATTATGTTTGATGGTACATTTTGGTCACGTGAAGGTAGTAATCTTAAAAATTTACCCTCTAAAGAAAGTTTGTTTTACTTTTTAAGAAATGGAGATCGTTATGATTTAAAAAACAGAAAAGTGATTACAGATTAGTAATTATGGTGTCGAACTAGATACCTGTAATAACTTTCCGTTATAGTATTTATTTCCGTTTAAGGCAAAATTAAAGATATATTCTGCCATTTCTAATGCAGAATTTGGTGCTTGATATCCTGGAAATGCTTCTTCTAGCATTTCCGTTTGCACTGCTCCTAAAGCAAGTACATTAAATGATAGGTTTGTTTCTTTGTATTCTTCTGCTAATAATTCTGTTAAAGTAATTACTGCAGCTTTACTAGAACTATAAGTTGCCAGTCCAGGGAATTTTACACTTCCTTGTACTCCTCCCATAGAACTAATAGTTAACACATGACCAGTTTTCATAAATGGAATGACAGTACGAATCATCTCAGATACTCCAAATACATTTGTTCTATAAATATTTTCAAAATCTGCAATTGTTGTTTCAGCAAATGGTTTGTGAAGTAGTGCTCCTGCATTATTAATTAACACATTTACTTCTTTCCAATTATCTTTAATAAAATTTTCAATTTTTATATACGCACTTGAATCACTTAAATCAAATGGAAACGTTGTAACATTTTCTAATTTTAAATCTTTAACAGGTGTTTCGTTTCGAGATAGTGCTAATACATTATGGTTTTGCTTAGCAAATAATTTTACTAACTCAAGACCAATTCCTCTACTCGTTCCTGTGATGATGATGTTTTTGGACATATTTTTCAAATAATGTTTAAAGATAAAAATCCTACTTTTTAAAAGCAGGATTTTTTATTATTAGATTCTGTATCAAGTGCGGAATTACAAATCAATTCTTATTAGATTCATACCAGCATTGTTACTGGATTCTCAATAAATCCTTTTAGAGTTTGTAAAAACTGTGCTCCTGTAGCCCCATCAACTGTTCGATGATCACAAGCTAAGGTTAATTTCATAGTGTTACCTACTACAATTTGTCCTTCTTTAACTACTGGTTTTTCTACAATAGCGCCTACAGATAAAATTGCTGAGTTGGGTTGATTTATTATTGATGTAAAACTCTCTATACCAAACATTCCTAAATTAGAAATTGTAAATGTGCTACCTTCCATTTCTTGAGGCGTTAATTTCTTGCTTCTAGAACGACCCGCAAAATCTTTTACCGCTGCTCCAATTTGAGGCAAACTTTGCTCATTAGCAAAACGTACTACTGGAACTACTAGTCCATCTTCAACAGCTACAGCCACACCAATATGAACATGATTATTTAATTGCATTTTATCATCAAACCAACGTGAGTTTACCTGTGGGTGTTGGCGTAAAGCTAAAGCACAAGCTTTAACAATCATATCATTATATGATATTTTAGTATCTGGAATAGAATTAAATTGTTTACGGAATGCTATTGCATTTTCCATATCAAATTCTACATTTAAATAATAATGCGGCGCAGTAAATTTAGATTCACCCAAACGTTTTGCAATTACTTTACGCATTTGTGAGTGTTTAATCTCATCAAAATCTTCTTGGCCAGATGCTACAAATTTCGCTACATTAGTTCCAGATTGAGTAGCAGCTTGTGGCGTATAGTTTTCTACATCACGTTTTACAATTCTCCCATTTTCACCAGAACCTTGTACTTGAGATAAATTTATCCCTTTTTCTTCAGCTATTTTCTTTGCTAATGGAGATGCAAACAGCCTTCCATTTGAAGATACAACAGGTGTTGGTGCTGTATCTATTTTAGTTTCCGATTTCTTGTCTTCAACTTTTTTAGTATCTGCTACATTAGGTTCTTCTAATTTAGTAGAAGTTCCATTTCCATTTACTTTAAAATTACTTGCAACTTTAGATACATCTGTTCCTGCTGGTCCGATGATTGCTAAAAGTGCATCTACTTTTGCTGTATCTCCTTCTTGAATTCCAATATGAAGCAAAGTTCCTTCATTAAAGGATTCAAATTCCATAGTTGCTTTATCAGTTTCTATTTCTGCAAGAATATCGCCTTCTTCAACTTTATCTCCTACTTTTTTTAGCCAAGATGCAACGGTCCCTTCTTCCATTGTGTCACTTAAGCGTGGCATAGTAACCACAATAACATCTTTAGGTAATTCTACATTTTCATTTGCAAAATCAACATCTGACGCATCCTTAGATTTATCTCCACTTTCTTCAGGGATAACATCCGATTTAGAAACTTCAGCGTTTAATAATGTAGAAATATCTTCTCCTTCTTCTCCAATTATGGCTAATAACGCATCTACTTTTGTCGTTTCTCCTTCTGCCACACCAATATGAAGTAAAGTCCCTTCATGAAATGACTCAAACTCCATAGTCGCTTTATCAGTTTCTATTTCTGCAAGAATATCTCCTTCTTCAACTTTATCTCCAATTTTTTTTAACCAAGTTGCAACGGTTCCTTCTTCCATTGTGTCACTCAAACGTGGCATATTTATGATTTCTGCCATAGCTTATAATTTATGTTGTAAAAATGGATAATCTTCTTGCTCATAAACTGCATCATACATCACATTCTTCTCTGGGTATGGAGAATCTTCTGCAAATTGCTCACATTCTTTAACCATATCTTTAACGCGTTTATCTATTGTAGATAACTCATCCTCAGTTGCATAATTCTTTTCAAGTATTATATTCTTTACTTGAGTAATCGGATCTATTTTTTTATACTCTTCAACTTCATCTTTTGTTCTATAATGCTGTGCATCACTCATTGAGTGCCCTCTATATCTGTATGTTTTCATTTCTAAAAATGTAGGCCCATCTCCTCTACGTGCTCTTTGTATAGCTTCATCAAAAGCTTCGGCAACTTTTATAGGGTTCATACCATCTACAGGACCGCAAGGCATTTCATAACCTAAACCTAGTTTCCATACTTCGGTGTGATTAGCTGTTCTTTCTACAGAAGTTCCCATTGCATATCCATTATTCTCACAAACAAAAATTACTGGTAATTTCCATAACATTGCTAAGTTAAAAGACTCATGTAAAGATCCTTGTCTTGCAGCCCCATCTCCAAAGCAACATATTGTTACTGCATCACTATCATGGTACTTATCTCCAAACGCAATTCCTGCTCCTAAAGGAATTTGACCTCCAACAATACCATGTCCTCCATAAAAGCGATGTTCTTTAGAAAAGATATGCATCGACCCACCTAAACCATGAGAAGTACCTGTTGCTTTACCATACAATTCAGCCATAACACGTTTAGGATCTACACCCATACCAATAGGCTGCACATGATTACGATAAGCCGTTATCATCTTATCTTTTGTTAAATCCATCGCGTGTAAGGCACCAGCTAATATAGCTTCTTGACCATTGTATAAATGAAGAAATCCTCTTACTTTTTGTTGAATGTATACTGCGGCAAGTTTATCTTCAAACTTTCTCCAAAACAGCATATCTTCATACCATTTAACATACGTCTCTTTAGTGATTTTTTGCATCGACTAAGTATTACATTTTAATTAAGTTATTAGCAAAAATAACACTTTGATTGGTATAGAAAAACAGTTAATGGTTAAATTTATACGAAAACATTATAGAATCAATTTTGAAAACAAAAAAAGCTATTACTTATTGTAATAGCTTTTTTTGTTACATTATGGTTTAAGAATTTTTAATATTCTTGATAAGTATTACTACCAAAGTTAAATGTTAGCGAAAAACGTAATGTATTTTCTAAAGGGCTTTGAACATTTGATGCTGAAAACAAATAAGATACATCTATATTAATAGTTGTATATTTAAATCCTGCTCCCAAAGCAAAAAACTTTCGAGCTCCTTTATCTTCATTTTCATTAAAATATCCAGCTCTAAGAGCAAATGCATCTTGATAAGAGTACTCAGCTCCTAAAGCCCATGTAAATTCTTGCAACTCTTCACTAATTCCTCCTGGAGCATCTCCAAAAGATTGAAAAAGCCCTGATAAAAAGTTAACATCATCTGATTGACCATCAATAATTACATCTCTTCTAACTGGGTTATTAGGAAACCCTATTAAAGATTCGTCTGCTTCATCAAATACACCATTTCCATTAAGATCTTCAAATTCAAATTCACGACCAGTAATTGGAGGTGTAGGCACTAATAATTTAGTAAATTCGGTTGTTACTGCTAATTTATTATCATTAGAGAATATAAAATCAAATCCACCTCCCAATCTTAATGTTGTAGGTAAAAAGTTTTCTCTACCTGAATCATCAAACTTTATAGTTGGGCCAAGGTTTTGTATTGCAAATCCACCTCTCCAGCGGCCATTAAAATCATTATATGCAATTTCTTCACTCTGGTAATATCCTCCAATATCGACACCAAAAGAACTTGCTGCTCTGGCATTTTGATCTACTGCTTGAATTCTAAGATCTGATCTTAAATAACGTAAACCAACAGCTAATGCAAATTGATCTGATAATCTTAAGGTATAAGATCCATCAATTGTTAGTTCGTTAGGACTTTCGATTAATGCATCAGATAATGCGTCTTGTCTAATCTCAATGTCTCCAAGTCCAAAATATCTAAAACTAGCAGCAAAAGCACTACGGTCATTTAATCTATTATAATAAGTCACACTCCCTAAAAAAATATCGTTTACTAACTGACTTAAGTATGGTGTGTAACTCACTGCGATACCTGATTTAGCCTCAGAAAAAGCATATTTTGATGGATTCCACTGTTGAGAATATGCATCTGGAGATGTTGCTACACCTATATCTCCTTGTCCAGCCGCTCTTGCATCTGACGCAATTAGTAAAAAAGGCACTCCCGTAGTAATTACTCTACTATCCTGATCGGGAATAATAGTAGTCGTTGTTTGTGCATTTAATTGAACTATAAAACCTAGTATGGTTATAATTATAATGTAGTACTTTTTCATATTTTAATAAATGGTTAATGTTTATAATCGGGGTAAATTAACATTATTAGCAAATATAATTTAATATTAGAGTATAACAAGTTTTTCTATTTTTTCTACTTGCTTATTCAATTGGTTAGAGCGGACAGTTAATTTATATACATATACTCCTTTTCCTATTTTATCTCCAAAATCATCTCTACCATCCCAAACAATATCTCTAGATAATGAACTTGTTGATTTACCATCTCCATTAGTTTGTCCATTTATTGTTCTTACCAATTTACCAGAGACAGTGAATATCTGTACTGAAACGTCTAAAACCTCAGAACTATTGTGATTAAACCAAAATTCTGTGTAATTCACAAAGGGATTAGGGTAATTAAGTACATTTTCAATAACTAATTCTTCATTCTCATTATGAACAACAAATTGTATTTCCGATCTTGAAGAATTATTATAAACATCCCAGGCAATAACAGTTAGTGTATGCAATCCTGGTTCTAAATCTCTTAAAGGAAACGTTACTGTTCCTCTTTGGAAATCA
The DNA here is from genome assembly GCA_003443635.1 of Flavobacteriaceae bacterium. Classification (NCBI taxonomy): domain Bacteria; kingdom Pseudomonadati; phylum Bacteroidota; class Flavobacteriia; order Flavobacteriales; family Flavobacteriaceae; species Flavobacteriaceae bacterium. The sequence goes on from CP031964.1 coordinate 3,032,974, forward strand.
TCTATATCGGTTTGATAAAAATCATTTAATTTAAAAGGGTTTGTTTCGTCAGAATCTAAAATGGCTAAAATATCATGACCTATACCGCTTGCTGTATTAATTCCACTATCATCAAACAATTTTGCTATTAATGTTGGTGCTTCATTTGTAATGCCTCCAGAAACAAAATTTTCATCATTAAAAAAAACATTAATTGTTGGGCCTTCGGTATCTTCAGGGGCATTCTCATTTAGCCCGCCTATACGTACTTCAAAATTTGCACCAGCCTGATCTTCTGTAGAATTTGTATTTTTAGCATATAAGCTTACTTTACCTGTTCCTTCAGCAATACCTATATCGCGTGGTACAATAAAATTAAAATCAAATGCTCCATTTGTTACACTTACTTGCCCTCTAAAAATGACTTCTCCTAATGTGGTGAAATTTAAAATAGCTGGTTGTCCATTTACAACAACTCCATCATTTCCTAGCGTTGCTCTTTGTACATCTTTATCATAAATCGTTGCCGTTAATATACCATTATAATTATTAAGTATATTACCAGAAGCATCAACTACTTCTCCCTCAAATTTAGCTGAGCTTAATGCTTGTAACAATTGTGTATTATTTGCGATAGGAGTATCATTTATTGTAGTTATTCTTATGTTTGGTTTTGGTTTAGCTAATTTTAGTGCTGGATCTCCTATAAAAAATACAAGTCGACGCTGAGTTATTCGCGATACTCTCGGGTCTGTTTTTGTTAATCTTAATGCTTCTGCTACAGTAGTATTATCATCAAAATTTGCTGGAAACAAATAATCTCTAAGTACTACATTTAAGGATACACCTACAGTTACAAATATTTGCCTAGTAGTTGTTACCAAAGTTATTGCTCCAGCTTCTTCATTTCTAAATAATATTTCACCAGCAGTTTCCCGTAAAGGATTATCAAATCTTGTATACTCACAGGTTACAGTCAAAAAGCAAGTGAGCCTGCATACATTATTAACCTCCTCAGCATCAATTCTATCAAAAATACGCTCATCTGCAATTCCATCTTCGCCTCCATGTCCAAAATAGTTTACCACTAAAGCGCCTACTTCCATTGCATCAAAAATGGCTTGATTTACATCCGGATATCTCGCACCAGCCGCACCCGATTGTTGTTGAAATGCATCTGAATGAATTTTCACAACATTTACAGATGGGATACTTGCCGATATTTGATCTGCAATAGCATCTGTAGTTCCTTGTAATACTGTTTCAAAAGGTTCATCTACGTCGTCGGAGATAGTAACATAATTGTTTCTCCAGTTACCAAAAGATTCTTCTTGATAATATATTTCAACTTTATCTACAAGTTTTTCGGCTTGCTGTGGTGTTTCTGCAATAATTCTACCCATGGCTATATCTAATAAATCAGAATTAGCCATTGTTCCTTCATCCTCATCCATCATTCCAAAAAAATCATCTGAAATAAATGATCCTGTTAAAGAAAAACTATTAAGAGTATGCCAAGACGGAACTACATTAGTATTCCCCGGTATTCTATTTTTATAATCAAAACTTCCTTCTCCAAAAAGGCATACATATTTTAATCTATTCTCTGGAGAACTTGCATTATTATAAATATATCTAATAAAATTACGTATCCCGGCGGCATCTTGATTACCAGAACTAAATTCATTATAAATATCTTGTAATAAATATACTTTTACATTTAAATTATTACGCTCTCTATTAATCTGTGCTAGTCGTTCTGCTTGAGATAACATATCTTGACGCGTGATAATAACATAATCTATATCTTCAAATTCCCCTTGGCCATTTAAAAATACTGTTCCTTTTAAATTTTGATTATCAACTCTGGATTGATTCTCTCGTTGAGGCTCAAAATAATCTGAAGGATCTACTGCAATATAATGGCGTTGTTCTCCTAATTGTGCTTTAAATTGTATTGTTGCATTGCTCTCACTATTCACAAAACTTGTGATATTATGCTCATCTGTTACATCCCAAACTTCAGAAATGTTTGTCGCGTTAGATATTTCATATTGCCCAATTCCTGATTGTGTAACAATATCATTATTAGTAAAACCAAATTGAGAATCTACGTAAGTTAATTGTCTTCTAGCTTCAATAGAAATATAATCTAGATATCCTACTGATGTTGGGTTTCCATTATTATTATAGTTCAAGTTTATTGAAATATCTGAGGAATTTACCGTAACGTCTCCTATAAAAGCATCTTCTCTTGCAAGATTAATATCATCTATAGCATTAAATGTAAAGTTATCTATATTATTACCATTAACATTGAGCTCCATAGTAGTTGGCACTGCCCCAGTTGCAGCTGTAAATACTCTTAATCGTATTGGTTCACTCGTTATAATATTTGGAAAACTGAAATTAAATGTTTGATCATTTTCAAAATCAAATCGATTTCCAAACCACCTTCTTCCTAGGTTAACAAGATTAAACTCATCTATTTCATGAAACTGATATTCATCAAATGTATTTATAACTGTTGTTGCCGCTCCTCCAGGTTCTATAAGTGGTTGTATGCGTTTACCATTGTTAGGAGAGATATTTATAAAATAATGTGCTCTGTCTGTAAACACATTAATATTAGTATTATTTTCTTGATTAAACCCTCGAGGTCCTTCAGCATAAAATAATATAAAGTCTTCATTATCAAAACTACCATCATCTTCACCTACGACTTGGATAGCATTTTCTACCAAATCTAAGGGATAAAATACAGAATTCCTTAGAGGTAGTATTTCTCCACCTTGACCATAAATTTTAATTGTTCTTGGATTTACATTATTTGTGTTAACCCCTAAATCATTTAAAAAACGTCTCGTTAATCTAAAAACTCCTGTAGTATCAACATAAAAGCGATACCAATCTCCTTGATTTAAAACTGAATTTATTATGGCATTACTGTTATTTGCAGCATTTACACTACTAACATTCAAGCTATTTCGATTTAATGTTGAATAGTTTACTGTAAAATTATTTACTTTTTTATAATTCCCGTTATCGTTTATAATTGGGGTTACTTCTAAAAATGCAAAACTATCATTTCTAGCATTTGATGTTTTTAAATGAACTTCAATACTATTTGGAATCGTATTTAAATTGACATCTTTTAATTCATTAAGACTTATTGGGCTATATGACACATTTGAAAGTAAAACAGAGTTTTTATCTATCAATCCATTATGTTTCCATTGTGCTATGAATAATAAACCTTCATTATGTGTATAAGAAAAATGTTCTTCATCAAAAGAGGGGACGTTTATTGTTGATGTTTCTGTAGAAAGTGTTATTGTTTTATCCCATTTTATTTCAAAACTCTTTTGCTGAGAAAAAGCAACATATACAAAAAGGAATAATAAACAGAAAGTAATCTTTTTCATACTTAAATAAAACGCTCTTTTTTAAGAGATATTATTGTCAATTTATTTTTAGCAAATTTAGTATAATAAATCATTTTTACGAACGTTTTACATAGACAAAATTTAACGATAAATGACTCAAAAATCCGTTGTCATGTATCAAAAATAGGATGAAATGCACTTTTTTTAGTGTTTTTTCTTAAAAAAAGCTTGCGATATAAGTTTAATTATATATATTGCAGCACCAAAAATAATCTACTTACGTTAAAAACATGGATATGAAAAATTTTGCATCAATGAGAACAATGTTTGTTATAGCAATACTCTCTTCATTTTTCTATAGCTGTAGTAAATCTAGCAGTTCTAGCTCCACATCTAGAGGTACTGGGTGGAAGATTAATGACAAAAAAGGAGGATTTCAATTTAATTCAAACTTTAAAGAGCAAGAGACTCCTGTAGGAACTGTATTTGTTGAAGGAGGTACTTTTACCATGGGTAAAGTACAAGATGATGTTATGCACGAGTGGAATAATGCTCCTAATCAACAACATGTTCAATCCTTTTATATGGATGAAACAGAGGTTACCAATAAAATGTATAAGGAGTTTTTGGATTGGACTAAAAGAGTTTATCCACCAACAGACCCTAGATTTAAAGCTATTTATGAAGGTATTTTACCTGATACATTAGTATGGAGAAACCGATTAGGTTATAGTGAGGTTGCGGTAAACAATTATTTACGTCATCCTGGTTATGCAGAATATCCAGTAGTTGGTGTAAGTTGGATTCAAGCTGTAGAATATGCTAATTGGAGAACCGATCGTGTAGCAGAATTAAAGCTACAAAATGAAGGTTATTTAGAACGTGGTTTTGATAATAACACTGCAGATGCTAGTTTTAGTACAGATACTTATGTAAATGCCCCTACTAAATCGTTTGGTGGTAATGATAGTATTATAAATCCAGAAAAATCTAGACGAAGAATACAAACTACTGCTAGTGGAGATACAATAAATAGATATGCAAAAAGAGAGTCTGGTCTTATTCCTTTAAGATATAGGTTACCTTCTGAAGCTGAGTGGGAATATGCCGCTTTAGGGTTAAATGAATTAAGAGATTACAATGTAAGAAGAGGTCGTAAAAAATATCCTTGGGATGGAAAATATACTAGATCTGGAAAACGAAGAGTTCGTGGCGATCAATTAGCTAATTTCAAGCAAGGAAAAGGAGATTACGGAGGAATAGCTGGATGGTCAGATGATGGTGCAGATATTACTGCCCAAGTAAAATCGTATGATGCTAATGATTATGGTTTATATGATATGGCTGGTAATGTTGCGGAATGGGTCGCCGATGTTTACAGACCTATAGTAGATGATGAATTTAATGACTTTAATTATTATCGTGGTAATGTTTACACTAAAAATGCTATTAATGATGATGGTACAGTAAAAATTGTAACTACTGCAGATATTGTATATGATACACTTAGTAATGGTAAATTAATTGCACGTAACCTTCCTGGAGAAATTGCTCAAGTAGGAGTAGATGAAAACGAAACTTATTTAAGAACTAATTTTGACAGAAGTAATAACATTAATTTTAGAGATGGTGATAAAAGATCTTCTCGTGATTTTCAAAGCTTTAACGACGAGGATGAAGAAGGTGATGCTAAAAAATCTAATACAAGTAAAATGTACAACGCTCCTAATCATCGCATAGAAAGAGATTCTACAGGAGCAATCATTAGAGAGTTTGACAAATCTAATAATAGAACATCACTTATTAACGATGAAGCTCGAGTATATAAAGGAGGATCATGGAAAGATAGAGAATATTGGTTAGATCCTGCACAGAGAAGATATTTCCCGCAAGATAAAGCTACCGATTATATTGGATTTAGATGTGCAGTATCGAGAGTTGGATCAAAATCAAAATCAAAATTTAAAAAGAAAAATTAATACTTTTTTTAAAGTTTAAATAAAAAGTCCTAACTATAAGTTAGGACTTTTTTATTACATTTATTTCATGAATATAAAAGAACTTCATCTTCGCTTTTTAGAATCTCAATCTATATCAACAGATACTCGAAAAGTAGTTTCTAACGATTTATTCTTCGCTCTAAAAGGTGATAATTTTAATGGAAATCAATTTGCTGCCCAAGCATTAGAGAAAGGAGCTAAATATGCTATTATAGATGAAGAACTATATGTTAAAAATTCAAACTATATATTAGTCCCTGACGTTTTAAAAACTCTACAGCAGTTGGCAAGTTATCATCGAGATTATTTAGGCCTTAAAATTATTGCGCTTACAGGAAGCAACGGAAAAACTACAACAAAAGAGCTTATTCATAAAGTTTTAAAACAACGTTACAGAACTGTAGCAACAATCGGCAACTTAAACAATCATATAGGAGTACCACTAACACTTCTCTCTATGGATAAAACTACTGAAGTGGGTATTGTAGAGATGGGGGCTAATCATTTAGAAGAAATTGCATTTTTATGTAGTATAGCGAAGCCTAATTATGGGTATATTACTAATTTTGGAAAAGCACACCTAGAAGGTTTTGGAAGTATAGAAGGTATAGTAAAAGGGAAAAGTGAACTTTATAATTATTTAATTTCTAATAATGAATATGTATTCTTTAATGCCGATGATGCTATTCAAAGTGCTAAATTAAATAGTTACATAAATAAATTTGGATTCAGTCAAGCAGATTCTAATTATTATAATGTTATATTAAAAGAAACTAATCCGTTTGTTCGTGTACAACTTGAAAACATGTCTATTGATTCAAATCTTATAGGCGATTACAATTTCACAAATATATGTGCCTCAATAATTATTGGAAAATATTTTAATGTTCCTATAAATAACATTAAAAAGGCTATTGAAGCATACACTCCTGACAACAATCGTTCTCAGATTATTGAAAAAGCTTCAAATAAAATTATAATGGATGCTTACAATGCTAACCCTACAAGCATGACCGCTGCAATAGATAATTTTTCTAATTTAAAAAGTGATCAAAAAATTGCAATTTTAGGTGATATGTTTGAATTAGGTCATGAAGCAGAAATTGAACATCAAGCTCTAGTAAATCATACTTCTAAATTAAACATTGATATAATTCTTTTAGTTGGAGAAAATTTTTATAAAACATTACCCGTTTCAGAAAATATTCAAAAATTTCAAAATTTTGAAGCTTTAAAGCTTTACTTAGACAATGAGATATTTAAAAATTCGACAATTTTAATAAAGGGCTCCCGCGGAATGGCTTTAGAAAGGGTATTAGAATTAATTTAATTATTTGTTTTTCAATAAAAAATTAGAAAACGATTTCCAATAACCTTCTACACCATCAGTTGTTTCCCAAAGTGCTCTAGATCCATGAATTCCTTTTTCGCTAGGCTTATAATGTGTAAGTGATTTGTTTTTAATTTTACTAACCAATATTTCTACTCCTTTTGTTTCTTGATTAGATGCCGTCACATACAACGGTTTAGAAAAACCTGCTATCTCTTCATTAATTTGTATACCTTTAAAGTATTCTCCTGGGCTAAAAACAGCAACAGCCTTCACTTTATCATTTTTATTTCCAATTAGCAATGATAAAGATGCTGAATAGGAACTTCCTACTAAAATTATTTTACGATTTCCGTTGTGTTTATATATATAATCTATGGCAGCTTCAATATCTTGTCTTGCATCGAGAAAACCAGTAGGGATACCTTTTTGTTTAGCTAGTTTCGCCGTTTCATTTATTATAGAATTTGCAGAATTACCTGAACGTTGATCTATGGCTAATGCAGAAAACCCTAACTCATTCAACTTAAGTGCCGAGTCTTTATATTCACCTCGACTAAAGCCTGCTTGATGACATAACAAAACTGTTATAGGTTGATCGTCTTTAAAATAAGCATCTGCAGTTATATCCAATCCATCTTTTGATTTAAAAATAATTGGTTTAAAGAAGTTTTCATTGGCATAATCTTCAATTACATTTAAGGTTTGTAATTCTCCCTTTTTATTTTGATTACTACATCCATATATTAAAAACGACGTCAGTAAAATAAGTGCTATTCTTTTCATAATTTATGTATTACAACACAAATATATAATAAAGCACTCTTCTTAAATAAGTCTTTATGATTTTATAAACAAAAAAATCCGCATCTTTCGATACGGATTTAAGTTGTTGTGGGCGCGAAGGGATTCGAACCCCTGACCCCTTGGGTGTAAACCAAGTGCTCTGAACCAACTGAGCTACGCGCCCTCTAAATTGGACTGCAAATATAAGTCAGTTTTTTAATCTACCAAATAAATTTTATGCAAAATCTCAAATAATTTCAGCAACTACAAATGTGCTTCCTCCTATATAAATAACATCTGTTTTGTCAGCAGCATTCTTAGCCGAATTTAATGCCTCATTAACAGAATTATAAGCTTCACCAACTCTATTTTTGTTTTCGAATTGATGTTTTAAAACATTAGCATCTAATCCTCGCGGAATAGCTGGCTTACAAAAATAATATATAGCATTTTCAGGAAACAAATCAATAATAGTATTCAAACTTTTATCATTTACAACTCCTATAACTAAATGAAGTTTATTAAAGATCTCTTCATTTAATTGTTTCATTGTATAATTTAAACCTTCTTTATTATGTGCCGTATCACAAATAATTTTAGGTTCTTCTTGTAAAACTTGCCAACGCCCATTCAATTTTGTGTTTTTTATAACACTTAATAATCCATCCTTAATGTTTGAGTTTGATATTTTAAAACCTCGTTTTCGAGCTTCATATACAGTTTGTATAGCAGTTTTTATATTATGCTTCTGATAAACCCCTTGTAAATCTGATGGATACTCTTTCTCAATTAATTGATCTGCAAAATAAATTGATGCCTTATTTTTAATTGCTATATTTCTAAAAATAGGTTCTGTTTCCGTTTGAGTTTCACCAATAACTACAGAGGTGCTGGGTTTTATAATTCCGCCTTTTTCTAGAGCAATCTCTTTTAAAGTAGTTCCTAAAAACTGCATATGATCTAACCCTATGTTAGTAATCACAGATACTTCAGGGCTTAATACATTTGTAGAATCTAATCGCCCTCCTAATCCCACTTCAACAATGGCAATATCTACTTTTTTCTTAACGAAATAATCAAATGCCATACCTACTGTCATTTCAAAAAATGAAAGAGAATTATTTTCAAAAAAAGCTTTATTCTGTTCTATAAATTGGATTACAAATTGCTTACTTATCTGTTTTCCATTAATTTTAATACGCTCTCTAAAATCCTTTAAATGAGGAGATGTATATAATCCTACAGTATAACCAGCTTCTTGAAATATGGATGCCAGCATATGACTAGTTGATCCTTTTCCATTTGTACCTGCTACATGTATAGATTTAAATTTTGTTTCTGGATGTTTTAGATGATTTGTAAGCAATAGAGTATTACTTAAATCTTCTTTATAGGCAGTTTTGCCCTTTTTTTGATACATAGGTAATTGGTTAAACATCCAATTTACAGTATCTAAATAATTCATTTATTGGCTAATACTAAAATTAATTACTACAAAACCAACTTGTTTTGCTGGCGCTTTAGAATCTGCTGGCCATTTGTAAGTTAAAGCTGTTTTTTTAGCAGCATCATATAAACATAATGCGCCTGTAGTTCCTCTTTTTCCGGGGAATGCATTGATTACTTTTCCATTTCTATTTACATGAATTTCTACAACTACACTACCTTCTTCATCACATTCTGGAACTACTTTAGATTTGGTAGGACGTCCTCTACCTCTTAATCCATAACCTGTACCACCATTTCCAGAGCCTGGCTCACCAAAATAACTTGGTGCATAAGGGTTTCCATTTAATTGACCTTTATCCCCTACTTTGTTATCATTTCCTTCACTTCCTGATTCTTTTCCATCAGATTTACCAATACCACCAATTAAAGCATCAAGTTTCTTTTTTTTATCTTCTTTTTCTTTTTTCTCTTTAGCAATTCTATCTGCTTCGGCTTTGGCTTTTGCAGCTTCTGCTCTAGCTTTAGCTTCTGCTTCTCTTTTAGCTTTCTCTTCTGCTTCGAGCTGTTTTTTTATAGCAATTGCTTCTTCATCTTCTTGTGTTAACACATCTTCTTTCACTTCTTTAGTAGGTTTTGAAGCTTCTGGTTGTGTTTTTTCAACTTTAGTTTCTTGAGGTGGTTTATTAATTTGTTTAGGAGTAGATTTTACAGGTTCTTTAGGTTGAATTTTACCACTCCCAACTTCAGAATTACCAAAATTTACTGCAACACCATATTCTGGTGGCGGATCTAAATATGGAGGTCCTATTACAAATAAAAGCAACAGCAATATCAACACAATAAGCGTTGTTACTTTTGCTGAGTTTCGTTCGTGTTTTGTTTCTAAGTATTTCATTAACTAAATGGAAAATAAATTAATATTATTTTACAGATTTTACGGCTAATGTTGATTTTATTTTATTTCTATTGGCAATATCCATAATATATACTACATGTTTCATTTCGACATCTTGATCAGATCTTATCGTTATGGTTGGAGAGTTAGACCCTCCAACTTGATCTAGAATTTCTGATTCTAAATTATTCTTTGGTACTTGTTTTAAATTAACAAAGTATTGAACTCTTTTATTTACACTTACCGATACATTCTTAGTTTGCGTTGTTTTACTAGATGATTTAGGTAATAGTAAATCGATCGCTTCTGCAGAAACCAGTGTTGATGCTATCATAAAAAAGATAAGCAATAAAAAAACAATGTCTGTCATCGACGACATATTAAACTCTGGTGTAACTTTATTTCTTCCTCTTATATCCATATTTTAAATAGGTTCGTTAAGAAGATCTAAAAACTCAACCGAATTCGCTTCCATTTGATGAATCACTTTATTCGTTCTTCCTACCAAATGATTATAGGCAATATACCCTATAATACCCACTATTAATCCACCAACAGTAGTTGTCATAGCTGTGTAAAGTCCATCTGCTAACGTTTTAATATCTATTGAACCTCCAGAGTTCGAAATCGCAAATATGGATAAAATCATACCAATAACTGTTCCTAAAAATCCAATCATTGGAGCAACTCCAGAAATTGTTGCTAGTACACTTACGTTTTTCTCTAGACCATAAACTTCTAATTTTCCTGCATTCTCAATAGCTGTATTAATATCCTCTAAAGGTTTTCCAATTCTAGAAATTCCTTTCCCTATTAATCGTGATACTGGAGAGTTTACTTGTGCGCATAATACTTGTGCTGAATCTGTTTTACCATTAGTGACATGATCTTTAATCTGATTCATAAAATTAGTATCCACTTTTGACGCCGCTTTTATAGCAAATAAACGTTCAAAATAAATATAAGATGCTATGATTAATAAAACGAATAATAATAAAATAATCACTTGTCCAGCAATTCCTCCACTTTTAACAAGTTCTATAATAGAAAGTGTTTTTTCTACTGATTCACCATCTGTTAATAATTCTGCTCCATCTTGAACAGTTTTTGAAATCATCGTAATTGGCATATTTTGTTTTTGTTAGATATTGAATAATAACGAGTGATTTTTAAATAAAGTATTTAAAACATTGTTCTTGTTGCTAAAAAGGCTACTGCTCCTGCTAAAAACCCTAAAAGTGCTAGCCATGAAATCTTCTTTAAATACCAGAAAAAATCTATTTTTTCCATCCCCATGGCAACAACTCCGGCTGCAGAACCTATAATTAACATACTTCCACCTGTACCAGCAGAATATGCAATAAAATGCCATAATTGATTATCTAAACTTTCAGAAAACATCCCTAAACTAGCTGCTACCAATGGAACGTTATCAATAATTGCTGAACCAACTCCTAATAAAAGAACTACTAAATCGGAAACATTGGTTCCAGCCATTTCTGTTCCTAACATTGGAGTACTTTCTTGCAATGTAGATGCAAAACCAAATAATAACCCTAAAGATTCTAAAGCTGCTACTGCCATTAAAATCCCTAAAAAGAAGAGTATACTTGGTAATTCTATTTTTGATAATGAGTGATGTACTGGACTATGGTTAGCATGTGCACTACTTTCTCCTCCATCTAACTCTGTTAAACTAAACTTAGAGTTACTATAAATTTCTGCAAAAATAGCAACAACACCTAAAGCTAACATCATTCCAACATAAGGAGGTAAATGCGTGATTACTTTAAATACAGGTACAGATACTATAGCCCCTAATCCTAAGTAAAGCATTGTACTGCTAAATTTACTCTTAGGTTTTTCTATCTTAATTTCCTCTGTATCAATATGTCCTTTAAAAGCAGGTAAAAATGAAGCTATAAATGTAGGCACAATCATACATATCATAGATGGTATAAATAAGTAACCTATTAGTTTTCCTGTACTTACCTTATCTCCAATCCAAAGCATTGTCGTTGTAACATCTCCAATTGGAGACCAAGCCCCACCAGCGTTTGCTGCTATAATAATTAATCCTGCAAACCAGATCCTGCTATTTCTATCATTAACAATTTTTTGTAAAATTGAAATTAATACTATTGTCGCTGTTAGGTTATCTATAATTGCAGAAAGTATAAATGCTAAGATTGAAAATATCCAAAGGATTTTAGATTTTTTCTTTGTTTTAATAAAACTTTTTATGGTTGAGAAACCATCAAAATAATCTATGATCTCAACAATAGTCATTGCTCCCAAAAGAAATACTAATATCTCTGCAGTTTTTCCTAAATGATGGAGTAATGTTTCTTCTAATAAATGTAATTTGCTTTCATGACCTAATTCTGTAAAACCATCAACTAATCCGTGATTAGCAGAATCAAACCATTGTGAAAAATCGTCAATACCTAAAGAAATTAACGCCCAAGAAATGGCCATCATTACCAAAGCAGGGATAAGTTTATCTATTTTGATACTGTGTTCTAGCGTAATTGCTAAATAGCCTACTACAAATACTATAATTATTGCTGCTTCCATTCTATATATGTTTTATTTATATGAGGGTTTTTCAAAAAATCACATCTTATTTATCTAAATTTTGAAAGGTAACAAATATAAAAAACTAAAAATGCTTAATCTTAATTTAACAAAAATTTTACTTAATAACTATTCCTGAACTATGATCTCTTTCTGCTCCTGTAACACTACTAAGGCAGTTCATTTCATTTCTTAATTTTAAGACTCCTAAGAATCCAAAAACTAATGCTTCCTTATAATTTACAATAGTTTTAGATGGGATAACTATTTCGTTATCTGTATAATTAGAAATACGTTCTATTAAAAAAGTATTATATACTCCACCGCCAGTAATTAATATTTTTGATTGGTTCATTTTATTTATTTCTTTTCCAATTTGTGTTGCAGAATGTTCTATTAAAGTACGTAAAATATTCTCTACGGGGAGCTGATAAATATCAACTAAAGGAAACACATTCTGTTTCACCCATTCTAACCCTAAAGATTTTGGGTGGGTCAAACTATAAAACTCTAGGGCATTTAACTTATTTAAAAGCTCTTGATGTATTTTTCCAGATTTAGCAATAATTCCCTTATTATCATAAACATATCCAAGTTGTTCTACATAATAATTCAAAGTAATATTTACTGGGCATATATCATAAGCAATACGTTTTCCTTCTAGTTGTAAAGACATATTGGCAAAACCTCCTAAATTTAAACAAATATCAAATTCGTTAAATAAAAGTTGATCTCCTATGGGCACTAAAGGAGCTCCTTGCCCTCCAAGCTTTACATCATCAATACGAAAATCGCAAACAATTGGGCATTTTATATGATTAGAAATATGAGGCATATTCCCTATTTGATAAGTTATTCCTTTATCTGGTTGATGCAATACTGTATGACCATGAGAGCAAACTGCATCAAGGTTTTTGATTTCATTTTGCTTAATAAATTCTAATATTACACTATTTAAGTAACTCGTATAATTCTCATCTAATTTTATAAGAAAAGCCTTATCTAGCAATATTGAAGCCTTCAAATTGTTTGCCCATTCTTTTGGATAATCTACAGTTTTGGCAGTAATAATTTTAAAACTCCAAACATTATTATAAGTGAAGTCTGCATAACATAAATCTATGCCATCTAAAGAAGTTCCAGACATTACTCCAATTACTTTAAATTTAGATTTCATCATATTAAGTAAAAATAACAAAACATTACATAAAATATGTGAACAAAAAAGTATCTTTGTCCACATTTTTATGAATTTTGAATTAAAACAATATAATGGATTTTAAACTAACAGAAGAACACATTTTAATTCGCGATGCAGCTCGTGATTTTGCTAATACTGAATTATTACCTGGAGTAATTGAGCGTGATAATAAGCAAGAGTTTCCTCAAGAACTAGTTCGAAAAATGGGAGAACTAGGGTTTTTAGGAATTATGGTAGATCCAAAATATGGTGGAAGTGGTATGGATGCTATATCTTACGTATTAATTATGGAAGAATTATCTAAAGTAGATGCTTCTGCTTCTGTTATGGTATCTGTAAATAATTCATTAGTTTGTTATGGTTTAGAAGCTTATGGTACTGAGGAACAAAAACAAAAATATCTTACCAAATTAGCAACTGGAGAATCTATTGGAGCTTTTTGTTTAAGTGAACCTGAAGCTGGTAGTGATGCAACGTCGCAAAGTACTACAGCTATTGATAAAGGTGATCATTATTTAATTAACGGAACTAAGAATTGGATTACTAATGGTGGGCGTTCTGATGTTTATTTAGTAATTGCTCAAACCGATCGTGAAAAAGGACATAGAGGTATTAATGCTTTTATTGTTGAAAAAGGGATGGAAGGTTTTGCTATAGGTCCAAAAGAAGATAAGTTAGGAATTAGAGGTAGCGACACACATACCTTACAATTTAATGATGTAAAAGTTCCTAAAGAAAATAGAATTGGTGAAGATGGATTTGGATTTAAGTTTGCTATGAAAACTTTATCTGGAGGTCGTATAGGAATTGCTTCTCAAGCATTAGGAATTGCATCTGGAGCTTATGAATTGGCTTTAAAATACTCTAAAGAGCGTAAAGCTTTTGGTACTGAAATATGCAATCATCAAGCAATAGCTTTTAAATTAGCTGATATGGCTACAGAAATAGAAGCTGCTCGTATGTTAGTTATGAAAGCTGCTTGGGATAAAGATCAAGGGAATAATTATGATATGTCTAGTGCTATGGCTAAACTTTATGCATCAAAAGTAGCAATGGAACAAACAGTTGAAGCTGTACAGATTCATGGCGGTAATGGTTTCGTTAAAGAATATCATGTAGAACGATTAATGCGTGATGCAAAAATCACCCAAATTTATGAAGGTACTTCAGAAATTCAGAAAATTGTAATTTCTAGAGGAGTTATAAGAGATTAAAAAATAATTTTTAATTACAAAAAAAGCTGATATATTAATAAAATATATCAGCTTTTTAAGTTTATGCTCTATAGGTATCTGCTTTCCAATCTTTAATTGCTAGCTTAATTTCTTTTTCCGAAAGATTATCGTTAACTGCTTTATCCACTAATTCAGGGAATTCTTCATCTGATGCAAATCTCAAACCAACAACTTGTCTCGTTGTTAATTTATCATTCATTGGTTTATTTGTTAAAATATAATACCTAAGCTTCTCTTCTGCTCTAATTGCTCTATCTTGAGCTTTTAAGGCAAATGTTCTCATAAAATAAAAAACAAATATTAAAACCACAGCAATTAGAACAATTAAAGAAGCTGAATATTT